>NZ_JBKYMO010000662.1:0-2566 GCF_047302915.1 Massilia sp. CT11-108
CCGTCTCGTGGGCTCGGAGATGTGTATAAGACACCGGGGCCGTGGTCACCCATACCGGGCCGCCGTACGCGATCGTGGCCGGCGCGCCGGCTCGTCGCGCACCTCGGGCGAGCCGGTGGCCAGTTCGAAGCCGGTCTGGCGCAGCAGGTCGAGCAAGGTGGCGCGCGTGAACAGGCGCAGGTCGTGCGGGCGCACGGGCGTGTCGTCGCGGTAATGCAGGTCGCCGACGGCGAGCCGGGCCTGCACGCTCCAGTGCTGGGCGTTGCGCACCGAGACGACGACGCGGGTGCCCGGCGCGCTCCGGCGGCGGATGTCGCGCAGCAGGGCCCACGGATCGGGCAGGCTGGTCAGCACGTCGCCGAGAATCCAGCAATCGGCTCCGGCCGCGTAGGTGTCGAACTGCCTGGTCGGCTTCGTGATGTCCATGTTGAACACGAAATCGCAATGCGGACGTGCCTGGTCGGCCAGTTGCGGATCGAGTTCCACGCCGAGGTACTGGCAGATCGGATGGCGGGCGCGGTAGGCCTTGGCGAACAGGCCGTTGCCGCAGCCGACGTCGATCACCTTGGCGGCGTCGGTGGGCACGAAATGCAGCAGATAGGGATCGACGCTGCCGTCGGGCGCCGGCATGTCGTAGTGGTAGCCGCCGGTGCGCTTGACCGTACCCTGCCACGGGTGCTTGATGTAGTGCGGCGTCGTGCGGCCTTCGAAATCTTCGCGGACCCATTGCACGTGCTTGTACAGGTGGGCGTTGCCGCTGTGGTTCAGCGCCAGCATCGTCTGGATGTTCGGCGCGCCGTGCTTGATCGGCAGCGGCCATTGACGCATCACGTCCAGGTTGACCAGCATGCAGGCCGGGTGCAGGTAGTGGATGGGCCCGTCGTCAGGCTCGTCGTAGCCGCGCTCGTTGACGCGCTGGGTGCTGCCGACGCCCCACATGCCCGGCTCCAGCTCGGCCTGCAGGGTTTCGAGGAAGCCGTCCTTGACGATCTCGACGTCCGAATCGAGGAACAGCGCCTGGCCTTGCAGGTTCAGGTTGTGCACGGCCCAGGTCATGCCGGGACCGTGGTGGATGTTGTAGCCGAACGGGATGAACTCGACGTCCGGGAAACGTGCGGCGATGGCACCGATCTGCGTCGCGACCTCGGGACGCGAGCCGTCGATCACGTACACTTTGTTCGAATAGAACTGGCGGAAGGTGCGCAGCAGCGCCTCGATCAGGTCGGGCGAGTTGTACGACACCGTGATGACGGGAATTTGATTCGTTTGCATGGTGTGTTTCGAAGAGGCCGAACGTCGTCCTGCCGATCGCAAAGGAAGCGTAATCATACTCTGTTGACCTGTTTTCAGCGAAATTTTGTGGCCCGTGAGCAACCAATAGTTGGCACAATTTTGCGATTGGTTTTCAGAAGGGCAATTTGATTGCAACCATGTCATTCCTATGGCGATTGTTGTGTGTAATCATGCCTTCGTCCATCAAGTTCATACGGGGAGTCATGAGCGAACAACCAACCATCCAACCCGCCGCCCGCCTGGTCGGCAACAAGCTCGTGCTGCGCGAGGTCGAGGTCGCCGATGCGGCCTATATCCTGTCGTTGCGGCTCGATCCCAAAAAGGCGGCGTACCTGTCGGCGGTCGACGCCGACGTGGCCAGGCAGGCCGCCTGGATCGAGCGCTACAAGACGGACGGCAGCCAGGCTTATTTCATCATCTGCCTGAAGGACGAGGCGGGCGGTGCCGGCCAGCCGGTCGGCACCGTGCGGCTGTACAACGCCGTCGGCGACAGCTTTTCTTGGGGGAGCTGGATCGTCGCCGACGGTGCTCCTACCTATGTGGGGATCGAATCGGCGCTGATCGTCTACCGGTATGCGCTCGACCATCTCGGCTTTCGCAATGCGCATTTCGAGGTCCGCAAGGACAATCGCAGCGTGTGGACGTTCCACGAGCGCTTCGGCGCGCAACGGGTGGCGGAAGACGACGTCGAGTACCGGTTCGAACTGGCGCACGATGCCATCCTCGCGTCGATGGGGCGTTATGCCCGCTTCCTGCCGGACCCGATCGACGTCGTGCGGCTCGGCTGATCAGGCGGCGATGGCACGCACCAGGTATTGGTAGGGCAGGGCGTCCTGCACGGCCAGTTCAGGGTCGGCGCCGCTGGCCGCGGCCAGGGCGCGGATCGCGTCCAGCACCGCCGGCGGCGGCTGTTGCGCGTTCACCGTCGTCATGGCGATGAGCGTGAAGCCGTGTTCGGCCAGCAGCGCCGCGAGCGATGCGCGCGTGAGCAGGTGCAGGTTGCGCCGGTCCGGCATGTTGCCCGCGGCGAGCAGCGTCTGCAGCAGCCAGTGCTGGCCGTTGTTGACGCACGCGACCAGTTCCACCGGGCCGAGCGCCTGGCGGCGCAGGCGCGCAAGGAAGGCCCACGGGTCGCGCAGGCGTTCCAGCGTTTCCGGGAACAGCCAGCACTGGGCCGCGGCCAGCTGCTGCCAGTCGGCGTCGGTCAGTCGTTCGGCGTCGCGCTCGATGGCGGCGGTGCTCCAGTCGCCGGAGGCGCCGCCCACTTCGACGA
>NZ_JBKYMO010000663.1:0-2558 GCF_047302915.1 Massilia sp. CT11-108
CCCCCCCCCCCCCCCCCCCCTCCCCCCGCGGGGGGGGCGGCTCGTTCTTTAACCCCCCCCCCCCCCCCCCCCCCGCGGGGGGCCCCGGCGCGGGGCGGGGGCCCCCCGGGGGGGGGCCCCCCGTCGGCGCCGCGCGTGAACAGGTACGTCGCGGCCGGATTCATGGCGCGCAGCGTTGCGAACGCCGCGTCGGCATCGTCGATGCGGAACAGGCCGCGCACGTCTTCGTCGGACACCTTGACCACGTCCGCCAGGCCCACCATCGTGCGCAACGTCTCGTCATAGCGCGCGTCCATCAGCGCGCGGAAGTTGGGGTCGTAGCTGATCTTCGTGCCGCGCAGTTTCAGGTCGCGGGCCAGCGCGACGAGTGTGCCGGCGAGCGGCGCGCGCGCAAGGCTGATGCCGCCGAAGTGGACCCATGCGGCGCCGTCCTGCCACCCGGCCGGCAGATGGTCCGGATCGAAGTGCAGGTCGGCGCTGTCCGTGCCGATGAAGAAGTAGCGGGGCGGGTGGCGTTCGTGCACGACGGCCAGCAATGGCGGGCGGTCGACCTGCTGCAGGAAGCGCTGGTCGAGACCCGCTGCCGCGTTGGCGGCGGCGAGTTCGAGGCCGAACACGTCGCGGCTGACGGCGCCCGCGAACGCGCTCGGGATGCCGAGGCGGGCGACGACGCGCGCCACGTTCCACGTCGAGCCGCCGGTCTGGCTCGTCCACGTGCCGGGGCCTGTCGCGAGCAGGTCCGTCAGCGCTTCGCCGGCCGCGACGAAGCGGGGCAGCGCGGTCATGGGTTCGCCTCCAGCGCGTGCAGCACGTCGTAGCAGGCGCCCATCGTGTGATAGTCCGTCTTGCCGGCCGGGCTCTTCTCATTGGTCAGCTTGCGGTTGTCCTGGCCGAGGATGCGGTACCAGGCGCCGTGGTCGTGGTCGACGAAGTGCGCCCAGCTGTACGCCCAGATACGGTCGTACCAGTTCCAGTAGGCCGGGTTCCCGGTGCGCACGGCCAGCAGCGCGGCGGCCGCGAAGCTTTCGGCCTGCACCCAGAAATACTTGTCGCCGTCGCAGATGCTGCCGTCCGGCGCATAGCCGTAGCAGATGCCGCCGTGCTCCGCGTCCCAGGCGCGCAGCAGCGCGGCGTCGAACAGCTGGATGGCGCGCGGCGCGAGCCATTCGGCGTCGCCCGCCAGGTGGGCGCGGTGGCGTTCGAGCAGCAGCAGCAGCTTCGCCCATTCCGTCAGGTGGCCGGGCTGGTAGCCCCAGGGCCGGAAGATGTTCGTCTTGTCGTCGCGGTTGTAGTCCCAGTCCACCGACCAGTCGGCGCGATAGTGCTCCCACACGTAACCCTCCGCGAGGGCGGCCTGGCGCAGCGTGATGTTGCGGGCCAGCGTCTCGGCGCGGTGCAGGTAGCGCACTTCGCCCGTCGCCTCGTACGCCGCGAGCATCGCTTCGCACGAATGCATGTTGGCGTTCTGGCCGCGGTACGCGTCCAGCACGGACCAGTCGGCGCTCGCCTGGTCCGCGTACAGCCCGTGCCCGGGTTCCCAGAAGCGCGCCTCCATCAGGTCGAACGTCTCGGCGAGGTAGCCGCGCGCCTCCGCGACACCGGCCCGCAGCGCATGCGCATACGCCAGCATGACGAAGGCCAGGCCGTAGCAGTGGTTGTCGCCGTCGAGGACTTCCTTGCGGCCCGCGTCCCACGCGAGCTGCCAGGCGTAGCCGCCCGTGCGCGGGTCGCGGTGGACGTCGCGCAGGAACGCCACGCCTTGGCGCACGGCCGCGAGGTGTTCCGGGTCGCCGAAGCGGCGGTACGCCATCGCGTAGTTGAAGACGAAGCGCGTGCTGCTGACGAGGTGGCGTGTCGTGCGGTCGTACACCGTGCCGTCGTCGCGGAAGAAGTGATAAAAACCGCCGCTCGGGTCGATGCAGCGCGGGTGATAAAACCGCATCGTATGGGCGATGTGGTCGAGCAGGAAGCCGGGAGAACGGAAGTCGGGTGCCATGGCGCGGTACTCTATCGTTGGGTTGGGAGGGACGGTTGGGGCCAGGCGGCGATGCGGTACCGGGTTTCCCACGGCGCGTCGGGGCCGATGGCGATCCCGAGGCGGTCCGCGAGCGGATGGTTCGCGGGCGCCGTCGCGACGCGGCCCAGGTCGAACAGGCTGTTCACGGGTTCGGCGCCCAGCGCCAGGTGGCTGCTCATCCAGGGGAAGTGGATGCGGCCGCCGTTGCTCACCCAGAGCAGCAGGTCGGGCAGCTGCGCCGTGTCCCACCACAGGCCGACGCAGGCGTCGTAATCGAGGTAGTGCAGCGCGATCGGCGCGGCGCCGTCCTGGCCGCCGATTGCGCGCACCTGCAGCAGTTCCTCGGCCGGCGCGGCGAACGGCAGGTGCGCGAGGTCGATGGGACCGTCGACGCCGGCCAGGCTGTCCAGCGATGCGGAGCGCGTGTCGGTCAGCAGGCGCGACACCGCGCCGGCCGGCTGGGCGGGATAACTGTGGATGCCGTCGTGCGGCCCGAGCACGATGCGCACGCGCCCCGGTGCCGGCGGCAGGCGGAACGTCG
>NZ_JBKYMO010000664.1:0-2545 GCF_047302915.1 Massilia sp. CT11-108
CTTCCAGGGCCTGGCCGTGGCGTGGCAGTGCTTCGCGACCGGCGTCGCGTGCGTGACGGCCGGCGCACTCACGGACGGCAGCATGCGTGCCGCGGCCAGGCCCTGGAAGGGCAGGGCGAGCAGCAGCAGCCAGGCAATCAGTGAGCGCATTACGGTCTTCATCGGGCGCATTCTAGCACGATGGACTGTTGCATTTCGATGCATTCAGGGCGCAATAAATGATGCAAGAATGGCCACGCGTGCTAGCATATTGTTATTACAACGAGAACAAACGGGAACGGGGATGTTGAGGCGCATGTTCGCGATACGGACCATGCGCAGCCAGCGCCAGGTAGGCGAACGGGCCGCGCAGGTCATCGACCGGGTGATCTTCGACATGGGCGTGGATCGCCTCGTACAAGGCTCGTTCGCGCTGGACCGCCACTTGCGCCCGCACTTTTCCAGCGCGCCCGTCATGCCGGGCCGCGACGGGGTCGCGGTGGCGCTGGCGCAGCTGGCGGAATGCACTGTGCTGTCCGCCGTGGCGAAGCGCAATCCCGATCCGGCGGTGCTGCGGCTGCACACCGCGGCCGTCGTCGATGGCCTGCTGCGCGAGTTCCGCGCCCGTTCGCCGCGGTTCCGGGCGCTGCCCGTCGCGCAGGCCGATCAGCGCATCGCCGAGCGCAGCGCGCCCGATTCGAAATAGATGTGGCGGATGGCCGGATACGCGGCCGTCACCGCCTGCTCCAGGCGCTCGATCGCCGCCTCCACTTCGTCGATGCGCATGCCGCGGTTGAAACGCACGGCCGCCGTCAGCAGGACTTCGTCCGGCCCCAGCTGCATGCTGAGCAGCTTGCCGACGTCCTCGATGGCCGGATCGTCGCGCAGGATTTCGCACACGTGCCGCGTGGCGTCCGTGCCGATGCCTTCGCCCACGAGCAGCGCGCCGGTCTCGCGCGCGAGGGCGAACGCGGCGCCCACGAGCAGGAGGCCGATCAGCACCGACGCGGCCGGATCGAAATACGGGCTGTCGAACACATGGCCGAGCAGGATGCCGGCGGCCGCGATGGCGAGGCCCAGCAGGGCGGCCGTGTCTTCGATGAACACGGTGAACACGGAGGCGTCCTTGCTGGCGTGGACCGTCTGCCACAGCGAGGCGCCCGCCTTGCGCCGCTTGTTCAACGCCTTGCGCGATACGTTCCAGCTATAGCCTTCGAAGCACGCCGACACGCCCAGCACGACGTAGTTCCACATCGGATCCGTCAGCGGCTCCGGATGGCGCAACGCGCTGATGCCGTGGTAGATGGACAATCCGCCGCCCAGCGAGAACACGGACAGCGCGACGAGCAGCGCCCAGAAATACAAGGCCTTGCCGTAGCCGAACGGATGCCGCTTGTCGGGCGGCTTCTCGCTGTTGCGCTCACCGACCAGCAACAGGAATTCGTTGCCGGTGTCGACGGCGGAGTGGATGCCTTCGGCCAGCATCGCCGCGCTGCCGGTGATGGCGGCGACGATGAACTTGGCGGCGGCGATGCCCAGGTTGGCGAGGATCGCCGCGTAGATCACCTTGCGCGAGCCGCCGTCTGTTCCGCTTTCTTCCCTGTTTGTTTCCGTCATGGTGTGTCAGCGCTGATATCATCCTGTCTATGTCGAACCAAGTGTAGCCAATCCGCGTGGAGCGGCTTGCACGGCTGGGAGCGGGTGGATGAGCGTACGTAACCTCAAGCAACTGTTTGCCCCGAAGTCGGTGGCGCTCGTCGGCGCGTCCGAACGTCCGGGAAGCGTCGGCGCGACCATGCTGCGCAACCTGCGCGAAGGGGGCTTCAAGGGGCGGCTGTACCCCGTGAACCCGAAGTACGAGACGCTGGACGGCCTGGAGGTCTGGCGGGACGTCGCGCGGCTGCCGGCGGCGCCGGACCTGGCGATCATCTGCACGCCGCCGTCCACCATCCCCGGCATCGTGCGCAGCCTCGGCGAGCTGGGGACGCGGGCGGCCATCGTGATGAGCGCCGGCGTGTCGACGGCGCGCGACCTGCGCGGCCGCAGCATCAAGCAGGCGATGCTCGATGCCGCCAACCCGTATTTGCTGCGCATCCTCGGCCCGAACAGTTCGGGGCTGCTGGCGCCGGGCATCGGCCTGAACGCGAGCATCGCGATGGGCGGCGCGGCGGCGGGGCGGATCGCGTTCGTGTCCGAATCGGGCGCGCTGATGGCGGGCGTGCTCGATTGGGCACGCACGCGCAACGTCGGCTTTTCCACGATCCTCGCGCTGGGCGAATCGTCCGACGTCGACTTCGGCGACGTGCTCGATTACCTGGCCAGCGATCCCGGCACGTCCGCCATCCTGGTGCATGCGGAGAGCGTGCGCTACGCCCGCAAGTTCATGTCGGCCGCGCGCGCGGCGGCGCGCAGCAAGCCGACCTTGATGCTCAAGGCCGGGCGGTCGCTGGAAGCGGCGACGGCCGGTGTCTGCCTGTCCGGCGTGCTCGCGCGGCCGGACGACGTCTACGACGCCGCGATCCGCCGCGCCGGCATGCTGCGCGTGTACACGACCGACCAGCTGTTT
>NZ_JBKYMO010000665.1:0-2543 GCF_047302915.1 Massilia sp. CT11-108
AGCGTCCGCATGCACGTCGACAATATCTTTCAGAAGCTGGAATCGGGCTCACGCCCCGCAGCCACGTTGAAGGCGCTGGCGCGCGGGCTGATCTGAGACTCGTGAACACCGGGGTCAGAGCCCGATTTTGAGCAATTTCCAAATTTCGGGCTCTGACCCCGGTTTGCGGCAACGTCAGTCAGTGTGCAGCTGCGTCGTCGCAGCGCTCATCTTGCCTTCGCATACCATCGGAATGATGCGCAGGCTTTTATCGATGGCTTCCTCGATCAGGGTCTGCTCTTCGCGGCGCGGGCGATGCAGCACGAAGTCGGCCACGGCCTGCTGCAAATTCAGCGTGCGCGGATGGCCGATGCCCAGGCGGAGGCGCCAGTAATCCTGGGTGCCGAGCGCGGCCGTGATGTCCTTCAGGCCGTTGTGGCCGCCCGAGGAACCACCGCGCTTGAGCTTGGCGGCGCCCGGTGGCAGGTCGAGTTCGTCGTGCACGACGAGGATCTCTTCCGGTCCGATCTTGAAGAAGCGTGCCAGGCCGCCGACGGACTGGCCGGAGCGGTTCATGAAGGTCAGCGGCTCGAGCAGCCAGACGTCCTTGCCCGAGATCGATGTCTTGGCGACCATGGCGTTGAAGCGCGATTCGCGCTGCAGGTGGCAGCCGGGCAATGAGTTGGCGAGGTTGTCGACGAGCCAGAAGCCGGCGTTGTGACGGGTTTGTTCGTATTCCGGGCCGGGGTTGCCGAGGCCGACGATCAGGCGAATGTGCATAAAACGTGAAAATCGAGCGTAAAGCTCGATTATCACGTAAAACGCGGCTGGCGCGGCCGCGTGAACGATCATTGAGCGCTTATTTGCTCGCGGCGACAGCGTCCAGGATCACCTTGGCGACGTCCGCCGGACGCGACTGCTGCGGCACGTGGCTGGTCGGCAGCTCAGTCGTCTTCGCGCCGATGGCCTTCGCGAAGCGGCGCTCCAGGTCCGGCTGGATCATGCGGTCGTTCTTGCTGACGATGTACCAGCTCGGGTGGTTTTTCCACGCAGCGACCGTCGTCTTCTCGCCGAACGCTTTCACTGCGATCGGGCCCTGGGTGGCGGCCATCACGGCGGCGTGATCAGCGGGCACGTCCTGGGCGAAATTCTCTTTCAGCACGGCCGGCGACAGGCTGGCGAAGCCGAACTTGTCGACCGTCAGCTTGGTGATGCCCGGCGCAGGCGGCAAGTCCTTGCCGAGGTCGCTGGTAGCCTGGCCGGCGTCCGGTGCGAACGCGGCAACGTAGACGAGGCTCGCGACCTTGTCGCCCGCGCCCGCTTCCGTGATCACGGTACCGCCCCACGAGTGGCCGACGAGCACGACCTTGCCCGGCTGGTTGTCGATCGCGCGTTTGGTGGCGGCGACGTCGTCGGCCAGCGACGTCAGGCTGTTCTGCACGGCCGTGACCTTGACGCCCTTGGCCTGCAGCAGCGGGATCACTTTGGCCCAGTCGGAGCCGTCGGCGAATGCGCCGTGGACGATGACGACGGACGGTTGCTCGGCGGCGGTGGCGGCGTGGGCGAAACCGGTGCCGGCGGAGGCGATGGCGGCAGCGGCGGCGACGCTGCGGAGGACGGTGGTGATCGATGCTTTCATGATGGCTCCCTTAGTTGGTCAGTAGGTGGTTCGTGGTTGGGGTGTCGATGGAAGCCAGTGTAGAGAGACGGACCGAACCGCGGTATCGGTCGATCGACCGACCCCGACCTTGCCGCCGCACGTCATCGTCGTTACAGTACCGGGATGCAAATCGACAACACCGTCTCCGTCGAAGACGCCGTCCAGGCCCTGGCCCTTGTCGGCGACCTGTCCATGGGCCAGCCGACCGATGGCTCCATCCGCGCGGCACGACTCGCGGCGCGCCTCGCGCAGGCCGACGGCGCTACGCTTGACACCTGCTGCCATGCGCGGCTCGTCGCCCTGCTGCGCTGGTCCGGCTGCACGGCGAACGCGTCCGGCTTCGCGACCCTGCTCGGCGACGACGTCGGGGGCCGCGACGCCATGCTCACGCAGACGCTGCCCGCGGACAATCCGCTGACGGTCCAGAGCGTGACGCCGCTGGCACGCATCCACTGCGAGGTGTCGGGCGACATCGCCGGCCTGCTGGGTCTGCCGGCGGAAGTCGAGGCGGGGCTGCGTCACGTCTGGGAGCATTACGATGGCAATGGCCTGCCGGAACGGTTGCGCGGATCGGCCATTCCGACCGTCGTCTTCTACACGAGCCTGGCCGGCGACCTCGAGATCCTCGCGCGCACGCATGGCCTGCCCGAGGCGCTGCAGATGATCGCCCGGATGGCCGGCCGCAAGTACCCGGCGCCGCTCGCGCGCCTGCTTGCCGGGCACGCGCAGGCGTGGCTGGACGAACTGGACACGCCGGCGCCGGCGGCCGTCGACCCGCTGCTGGCGCGGCACGTGCCGCTGTCCATCGTGGCCGACATGATGGAGTTGAAGCTGCCGTGGCTCGCGGGTTACTCGCGCCGCGTGGCCGAGCTGGTGGAAGCGGCCGCCGCGCGCGCGGGCCGGT
>NZ_JBKYMO010000666.1:0-2540 GCF_047302915.1 Massilia sp. CT11-108
CCCCTGGTGCCGCTGGCGCACGCGGCCGAGGCGGTCGCGCGCCTGCGCGGGCGCGAGCCGTTCCTGACGGTGGACGGTTTGAAGATGTCGCGCAACCGGATGTTTTTTTCGTCGGACAAGGCGGAGCGGGAACTTGGCTACCGGCCGGGACCGTACATTGGCGGCGTGCAGGCGGCGGTCGCGTGGTTTGGGCGGGAAGGGTATCTCGACTAGGGCTCGACCGCGGCATGCCCTGTTCGGCCTGTTCGAAGGGCCGTCGTCGGCCAGGGCAGACGGTGATAACGACCGGGGGAAAGCGAGTCAGGGGCGGGGATTGCATTCAGTGCCACGAGCAAACGTGTACTGTCGCCGGGCCGTCCTGCTTCCATTCGCCATTGGGTGTACGCGCGAGAAAAATATGCGATGAGTGACGGCAGTCTCCGGCTCGATGGACTTTGGGATAGACACTCCCCGTCAGAAATTCGATTCGGTCGCCCTGCAGCCGGAACTGGAACACGCGGAGATAAGCCGGCGTTGAATACGCCATGTCGCGATCGGGCACGTCTGCCAGGGCGACGACGCTTCCCACGCTTCCCAAAGCGTGTCGTGCTTCTGCAGACAAGCCGTCATCGACAACAAACGTCACCGCCTCCATGCGGCTCGTCAGCCTGAGCGCAGCCTTTGCCACGGAAAGCCAATCGGCATCGGCCAGTTCCACGGATGTCCGGCCTTGCGCGGCCACCGTGCAGATTGACGCCATGAACAACAACAGCAGTACGGATTTCCTCATCTTGATCAGGTCCAGGTCGTGTTGGCCTTCAGCGGCGCATTGTCGAGCAGCATAGCACTCAGCGTGGCCAATCGAACGGTCTGGACAGCCGCAGCGCGAGCCGGGCCAGGCGCGGCACCGTGCGGGGACGCAGCAGCCGTTCGTCATAGCCCGCAAAGCGCCGGTTGTTTTCTGCAAGGCATAGCGCGAGCAGGTCACAGACGCCGACGCCATCGTCCGCCACTGATTGCGCCCCGTGCAGCGTGAAATTATTGTCCTGTGCGCGTGCGCCTCCGTCCGCGTCGACGGCGCGCGCGAGGCTGATCCGTTCCCACGCGAGGAATGCCCACACCGCGGCGACCTTCGCTTCGAAGCCCACGCGGCGCAGGAAGGACAGGCGCGCGCGGTGCCAGGCGGCCCAGTTGGCGAATAGCAGGATGTGCCGGCACTCTTCCTGCATCACGGGCTCGAACGTGTCGACGAGCGCCGGCGGGAACAGGCCGGAACGCCGCGCCAGCTCGAACAGGCCGAAGGCGAAAAAGCTGTCGATGCATTCGCTGTAGCCGGTGACAAGGTAGGCCCATTCCGGATCCCGGGGCGGGTGCTGGACGGGTTCGGGCGCGAGGTCGATGCCGTACGCCGCCACCATCCGCGCGAGCACGTCCTTGTGGCGCTGCTCTTCCCACGCGTTCAGCGCGAGGGCGTCGCGCATGGCGGGGTCGCGCAGCGTGCCGGCGTAGGCCGCCATGCGCAGGCGCGCCTTGCCTTCGGTCTGGACCGCGATGTCCCAGATCGGCAGCGCGACAATGCGGTCGCGCACTGCCGGTTCCAGCTCGGGCCAGTCCAGCACGGCGGGGCGGTAGGGGTTGAAGGTGTCGCGGAACATGCGGCACGTGGCGTCGCCGTGGCGGTCCGAGCCGGGAACCAGCGGACCGTCGTCCGGGTCGCGCCAGTGCCGCATGCGCGCGTCGGCCGCGGCGAGTTGTGCAGCGCTTTGGCCCGGTACAGGCTGCGGCGGGGGCTGGAAGCCGGGCACCAGGCCGGCAACGTCGAAGGCGTCGGTGGCATAGCCGTCCATGCATGTCTCCCAGACGTCGATCAACATCCAGGTATCGACCGGCTCAGACGGCAGAGGTTCCCGCCGCCAGGCACACCAGCTTGATCTCCATCTGCAACGCCACCAGCAACGTTGTTTGCACGAGCCTCAGTTCCCCCCTGACGGGATGCCGGAACCGCCGCTCCCCGCCTTCCCGGTGCAGCACGTCCTGCTTGTCCCAGCATTGCGCGAACAACGTGCTGTCCCGGCACAATTGTTCAACCAGCGCCTGCATGTGCCCATCCGCCGGCCGCCGGTGGAAATCGGCCCGGAATTCCGCCGCCAGCCGCCGGGCCCGTGTCTCCCAGTCGACGATGAGCTCACGCGCGGCCGGATGCAGGAAGACGTAGCGGAGCAGGTTGCGGTCGGGCGCGTCCGCGTCCAGCCAGCCGACGAACAGCGCCGCGGCGGCAACGTTCCAGGCGCGAGCCGTCCACGTATGGTCGAGCAGGTAGGCCGGCGCGGCCATCAGCCCCGGCAGCGCCAGCAGCGCCGGGGACAGGTCGTCGACGTGGTCGGGCAGGGCGCGCGGATCCTTCTTGCCGGCGAGGTCGAACAGCGACGCCCGCTCGGCCGCTGACAGCTGCAGCGCGTCGGCCAGCCGCGACAGCGCGGCGACGGAAGGCTGCACGGCGCGGCCCTGTTCCAGCCACGTGATCCACGTGACGCCGAGGCCGGCTGCGTCCGCGAGGAACT
>NZ_JBKYMO010000667.1:0-2537 GCF_047302915.1 Massilia sp. CT11-108
AACGCTGGGCCTGCGTGCGCACTTCGCCCGCCACGACGGCGAACACGGCCGCGTTCAGCGCGAGGATATTGGTCTGGAAGGCGATGCCGTCGATGACGGCGATGATGTCGACGATCTTCTGCGACGACGCGTGGATCGATCCCATCGTGTCGACGACGCGCGCGACGGCCGTGCTACCCTGCTGGGCGACGCCGGCGGCCGTGTCGGCGAGGGCGTTGGCCTGGTTCGCGTGTTCCGCGTTGTTGCGCACGGTCGCGGTCAGTTCTTCCATCGAGGCGGCCGTCTGCTGCAGGGCGCTGGCCTGCTGCTCGGTGCGCGAGGACAGGTCCAGGTTACCGGCCGCGATCTGCGTGGAGGCGCTGGAGATCGTGCCGGTGGCGGCGCGCACGTTGCCGACGATGTGGGCCAGGTTGCCCTGCATCGCCTTCATCGCGGCGAGCAGGCTGGATTGGTCGCCGGGGCGGGTCTGCACGTCCATCGACAGGTCGCCGGCCGCGATGTGCTTGACGATGTCGGTCGCGTAGTCCGGCTCGCCGCCCAGGCGGCGCATCAGCCAGCGCGTGAGCAGCGTGGCGCCGGCGGCGCCCAGCAGCACGCAGCCGCAGACGAGCGACACGATCAGCACGCGCGATGCCGCGTAGCGGCGCGAACCATCGAGCGCGGCGGCGCGGCCGCCTGCCGTGTAGTTGTCGACGGCCTTGTCGACGTTGGCGCGGATGGCGACGATCAGCTTGTTCGATTCGCCGCGGATCAGCGACTTGGCCAGGGCGCCGTCGTTCTGGCGCGCGGCGGCGCGGACCTTGGCGTCTTCCGCCATGTAGCGCTGCCACAGGCCGAGGAATTCCGCGTAGCTCTGCTGTTCTTCCGGCGATTCGAGCAGCTTGACGTAGTCGTCCTGCATGCGCCGCAAGTCTTCGAGGTCTTGCGCGATCACCTTGTCGTATTTGTCCATCTCGGCCGAATCGCTCGAGATAATGTATTGCAGCTCGCGCGTGCGGATGCGGGCGACTTGCGACTTGATGTCTTCGATGACGCGGATGCCCGGCATCCAGTGCCCGGACAGGCGCAGCGAGGTGTCGTTGACCTTCGCCAGTTGATGAATCGAGATGGCGCCGACCAGCACGGTGAGTGCGAGGACGGCGGCGAACGTAATGCCCAGCTTGCTCGCGAGGCGTAAGCGGTTGAACCAGTTCATCGTCTGATAATTAGAAGTATTTCCGTAAGTCAACGATGATAACCGACATTCAATGTTGTTGTCATGCAATCTGGTTATACGTATATTCCACAATCTAATTAGTTTGCTACAAATGTTTGCTGCCCAGCGGTAACGTGTGCGGTGTTGCATGATCGACAGCCTATACTGCGTTCGTGTGTTCCGGATCCACTACCGTTCTCATGCACGATGGCGCCACCGTTCTCCCGTTCCGCAGTCCTGCTCGTCAAGCTGATCCTGCTGGGTCTGCTGGTCGGGGTCGCAACGTGGATCGCGCTGGCCCGCTGGACCATGTCGCCGCGTAACGTGACCTTCGCCCCCGTCGCCCAGCCGATTCCGTTCAGCCACAAGCACCACGTGGCCGACGACGCCATCGATTGCCGCTACTGCCACACGTCCGTGGAGAACTCGGCCACGGCCGGGATGCCGTCGACGTCGGTCTGCCTCAGCTGCCATTCGCAGCTGTTCGTGGATTCGCCGCTGCTTGCGCCACTGCACGAAAGCGCACGCACGGGCAAGCCGCTCCACTGGGTGCGCGTGCACGACCTGCCGGACTTCGTCTATTTCGAACACGACATCCACGTGGCCAAGGGCGTCGCCTGCATCGAGTGCCACGGGCGCGTGGACCAGATGCCCATCACGTGGCGCACGGCGTCGCTGGAGATGCAATGGTGCCTGCGCTGCCACCGCGACGCGCCCAACCACGTGCGGCCGCTGAACCAGGTGCTGTCGATGGCGCCGCAAAAGCCGCTCAGCGCGGACGAGATCCGCCAGCTGAACCGCCTGTACCACTTGCGCGATGCCCAGGCGCTGACCAATTGCTCCACCTGCCACCGATGAAGACGCATCCTGTTTTCCCGATCGCCCAGGACGAACCGGCACGGCGCCGCTTCCTGAAGCTGATGGCCGCATCGGCCGCGCTGGCCAGCGCCGGGTGCAGCGGGCCGCCGGCCGAAACCATCGTCCCGTACGCGACGATGCCGGAGCAGGGCGTGCCGGGCCTGCCCATGTTTTACGCGACCGCGTTCGTGCGCAACGGGCTCGCGCACGGCGTGCTCGTGGAATCGAACATGGGGCGGCCGACGAAGGTCGAGGGCAATCCGGACCATCCGGTGAGCGCGGGCGCCACCGACGTGTTCGCGCAGGCGTCCATCCTGCAGTTGTGGGACCCGGACCGGTCGCAGGCCGTGTTCCGCGGCGAGGAGATGG
This sequence comes from Massilia sp. CT11-108, assembly GCF_047302915.1. Classification (NCBI taxonomy): domain Bacteria; kingdom Pseudomonadati; phylum Pseudomonadota; class Betaproteobacteria; order Burkholderiales; family Oxalobacteraceae; genus Massilia; species Massilia sp. CT11-108. The sequence goes on from NZ_JBKYMO010000667.1 coordinate 2,423, forward strand.
CGACGTGGGGCGCGTTCGAGGCGGCGCTGCAGGCACGCCGGCCCCGCTTCGAGCAGGACGGCGGCGCGGGATTGCACATCCTGACGGGCACCGTCGTCGTGCAGCGGGTCCCACG
>NZ_JBKYMO010000668.1:0-2534 GCF_047302915.1 Massilia sp. CT11-108
GCACGGCGCACGAGCGCCAGGCTGCCGAGCCAGTCGGCCAGCGTCTTCGCCGTCGACTCGCCCACGTGGCGGATGCCCAGCGCGAACAGCAGGCGTTCCAGCGGCGGATGCTTGCTGGCGGCGATGGCGGCCAGCAGGTTGTCCGCCCACTTCGTCGCGACCTTGCCCTGCTTGACCGTCTCCGGCGTCGTGCCGTCGCGCTCGTCCGCGAGGCGCTTCATCTTCAACAGGTCGTCCAGGGTGAGCCGATACAGGTCGGCCACGCCGCGGATCAGGTTCGCTTCCACGAGGCTGTCGATATAGCGGTCGCCCAGCCCTTCGATGTCCATCATGCGGCGGCCCGCGAAATGGCGGATCGCTTCCTTGCGTTGTGCGGCGCACGTCAGGCCGCCGGAGCAGCGCGCAACGGCCTCTCCCTCTTCGCGCACGACGTGCGAGCCGCACACGGGGCACGTCTTCGGCAGCTCGTACACGGGCGGTACCGGCGTCGGGCGGCGCTCCAGCACGACGGACAGCACCTCGGGGATGACGTCGCCCGCGCGGCGCACGACGACCGTGTCGCCCACGCGCACGTCCTTGCGGCGCACCTCGTCCTCGTTGTGCAGGGTCGCATTCGTGACGGTCACGCCGCCGACCGAGACGGGCACGAGGCGCGCCACCGGCGTGATCGCGCCGGTGCGGCCCACCTGCACGTCGATGGCGGACACCGTCGTCAGCGCTTCCTCGGCGGGGAACTTATGCGCAAGCGCGAAACGGGGCGCGCGCGAGACAAAACCCAGCTCGCGCTGGTCCGACAATCGGTCGACCTTGTACACGACGCCGTCGATCTCGTACGGCAGCGACTTGCGGCGCGCGCCGATGTCGTGGAAGTAGCCCAGCAGGCCTTCGCATCCGGTGACCACCGCGCGTTCCTTCGACACGGGGAGACCAAGCTGGTCGAGCCAGTCCAGTGCCTTCGAATGCGATTCCGGCAGCGGCGCGCCTTCGAGCAGGCCGATGCCGTAGGCGAAGAAGCGCAGGCGGCGCTGCGCCGTGATGCGCGCGTCGAGCTGGCGCAGGCTGCCCGCGGCCGCGTTGCGCGGGTTCGCGAATTCCTTCTGGCCCGCGTCGCGCTGGCGCTGGTTCAGACGTTCGAAGTCCTCCTTGAACATCAGGACTTCGCCGCGCACTTCCAGCACGGCCGGAATATCGTCGCCGCGCAGGCGCAACGGGATCACCTTCACCGTGCGGATATTGGCGGTGACGTCCTCGCCCGTGTAGCCGTCGCCGCGTGTGGCGGCCTGCACGAACACGCCGTTCTCGTAGCGCAGGCTCATCGCGAGGCCGTCGAATTTCAGCTCGGCCGCATACCGCACCTGCGCGTGGCCGAGGCCATCGCGCACGCGCCGGTCGAAGTTGTCGATGTCTTCGTCGGAAAAGCCGTTGTTCAGCGACAGCATGGGCACCGCATGCGTGACCTGCTTGAACTCCGGGATCGGCGCGGCGCCCACGCGCGACGTCGGCGAATCCACCGACACGGCTTCGGGATGCTGCGCTTCCAGCGCCTGCAGTTCGCGGAACAGCTTGTCGTACTCGGCGTCGGGAATCGTCGGCGCGTCGAGCACGTGGTAGTTGTAGATGTGGTGGTTCAATTCCTTGACGAGCCACGCCATCCGTTCCAGGTCGGCCATGCTCACCTCAGCTGAACAGGCGCAGCGCGCGGGTGGAACCGGCGGCGACGTCGGCCGTGTCCATCTCCTGGTAGAACTCGCGCACCTGGCCCGCGATTTCTTCCAGCGCCGCATCCGTCAGCGGCTGGTCGAAGTCGTCGACGATAGCGGCCTCCAGGCGCTGCTCGAGGTCTTTCGCGCACGCGACCATCTTGCCGAAGCCGTCGCGGGCCGGGGCCACGCACGGTACGTCCAAAAGGAGCGTCAGGCGCGACGTCGTATCGGCGCCGAGCGTGACGTTGGTCGACAGCGTGAACAGGGTGCCGCCGCCCTCTTCCTTGTCCAGCATGACGAACTTGCCGTCCGGGCGCACGTCGAAGCCCGCGTTTTCCAGCGCACCGATCAACGTGGCCATTGCCCATGGCGCGCCTTTGGACGCGAGGTTCACGCCCAGTTGCGCATCGTGGCCGGCGACGAAGCGGTGCAGCGTCTTCGCTTCGCTCATCACTTCGATCATGTCCGGCACTTCCGGCTCGGCGCCAATCTCGTCGGCGACGGCGCGCAGGCGCGTGACCATCTCCGAGTACTCCAGCTCGTTCAGCGCCGTCGTGCGCGTGGCCAGCTGGACGCCGGCCTGCAGCTTCGTGTACACGCCGCCGTGCACGATCGGTTCCCAGTCGCCGTTCACCGCGAGGCCGACGAAGTGCACGGGCTTGTTGCCGACGCGGCGCAGTTTCAGCAGCGCGGGCAGGATGCGGTCGCCGCGCAGCGGGCCTTCCGAATTCAGCGGGATCAGGCAGTCGATCAGCGGGTCGACGAGGTTCTCGGCCAGTTGCGCGGGCGGCGTGTCCGGCTTCACGGCCGGCAGCTCGGCGGCCGTGAAGC
>NZ_JBKYMO010000669.1:0-2534 GCF_047302915.1 Massilia sp. CT11-108
GCACGGGTGCCGCGATCTCGTGCGGCCCCGCCGCCTTGTCCGCGGACGCGGGCGCGAGCACGGCCCAGGACGTGGGCTTCAGGTCGGCCAGCCGTACCTTGTACACCAGGGCGCCTTCCGGCGTGCGCGTGCGCTGGTAGCGCAGCAGCACGACGCCGAGCAGCTCCCCGCCGTCGGGACCGGTCTGCAAGATGGCCCGTTCGTCGCCGTTTTCCAGACGCGCGCGCAGCCACGCCATGTCGGCGTCCGTGAAGCCGGGCACGCCGTTGTCCGCGATTTCCTTGCCCTCGAAATCCGTGAACAGCAGGCGCAGCGGAATGCCGTTCATCTGGCGCAGGCCGTGCAGGAACGGCGTCAGGTAGGTTTCCTTGCCGGCGCTGTCGACGAGCGCCGTGGCCAGGATCGGGCTCGCCCCCACTTCGTGCAGGCGCGTGACGACCGCTTCCAGGTTGTGGCCGACGGTCGTGGCGTGGAATGCGACCTCGCGCTCCTGCAGCAGGGCGTTGGCCTGCGCGCGCTGGTGGTCGATCAGCCAGAACGAGACGCCGGCGATGAGCAGCACGGCCGCCGCCGTCAGGATCGCGGCCGCGTTCGCGAAGCGGCGCGCCAGGCTGGCCGGGGCGGAGGCGTCGATCATGTCAGTCATCCGCCGGCACCAGGACGCCGTCCGCGCGGTAGCGCGCAAGCAGCAGGTCGTCCGGGCCGAGCGCTTCGTGACGGGCAGGCGTGAACGGCGGCGCATACGTCTTGACGAGGCCGCGGACCGTGCCGAGACGCTCGAGCGCGTCGCGCACGGCCTTGCGGTCGGTGCTGCCGGCGCGGTCGATCGCGAGCGCCAGGATGTGCGTGAGGTCGTAGGCGTGCGCGGCGCCCACGGGACCCTTGATGTCCTCGATGCGGCGCACCTTCGACACCTGCGCCGCGCTGGCGAGGAAGCGCTCGACGCGCGCCGGGTCGGCGCGGAAGAAGCTGAAGGTCTGGATCACGGAAAAGTCGACCTGCTGCAGCGCCGGTCCCGCCTGGGCCGCGAATTCGCCGCCCGTCACGCCCCAGTGGCTCAGGATCGGCAGGCGTTGCGCTTTCGGCAGCGCGGCCACTTCGCGCACGAGGATCGCTGCCTCGTCGTCGTTGGCGACGAGGACGATGGCCTGGGCGCCGGCCGCGCGCAGGTGCTGGTAGTTGTCGACGAGGCTCGTGTCGCGCCAGTTGTACCACGACGTGCCGACGAGCTTCAGCGCGGGCAGCTTCTCGGCCGCGCGGGCCGCCGCCTGGGCATTGCTGCGGCCCCAGGACGTGTTGGTCAGCAGCAGGCCGATGCGGTCGAGGCCGCGCCGGTGCGCCGTCTGCAACAGCTTCGGCATGGCCAGCGAATCGCGCAGCGACAGGCGGTACACGTAGTTCGGACGCATCTCGTTGTCGACGATGATGTCGGCCGACGACCACGGCGCCATGAACAAGGTGTGCGTCGACCGAAGGGTCGGCAGTTCCTCGATGACGACGGGGCTGAAGCGGCCGCCGAACACCGCCACGAGATCGGGCATCGCCGCGAACTCCTGGATGTTGCGGATGCCGCGCGCCGGGATCGACCGATGATCTTTCGTCACGACCTGCAAAGGCCGGCCGTGCAGCACGCCGCCCGCCGCGTTGATCTCGGCGATGGCCGCGCGCATGCCCAGTTCGACGGCCTGGGCCGATGTCGAATTGTCCAGTCCGAATTCGCCGTCGATCCCCAGCAGCACGGGCAGCGGCGCGGCCGCGCGGGCCGTCGGCAGCAGCAGCCCGGACAACGGCAGGGCAGCGAGGAACCGGCGGCGGGACGACGAAGGGTAATTGGATGCGGACATTGGCAATCGCTGATGTGACAGAGCGGAATCTGGAATTCTAACGTTATAGCGGCAGGCTTTACCTCATTCTGCGACGAAATAGCGTTGCGGTGTCGCAACTTAATGTTCCGTGGATAAATATGGCGTGTATCATTAAATCGTGACACGGCCCCGCCCACGCAGGCGCGGCACGTGCGGGCCCCATCCTCGCCCTTTCACCGCGCCGGCCCGCCGCCACGACCCGCCGCGCGCATCCGCAGCATTACCGTTTCCGTCGAGGTACACATGCATATCCAGAATCTCAAAATCGGAGCCCGGCTCGGGCTCGCGTTCGCCGCCGTGCTTGCACTGTCGGCCATGCTGACCGTGGTCGGCGTGCTGCGCCTGCAGCAGGTGGTCGACGCGACCGCGGACATGGACGCGTCGATCAGCAAGACCCGCCTGGCCGACCGCTGGCTGGCCAGTACCCGCATCAACCGTGCACTGACCGAAGCGCGCCTGCGTGCGGTGGATGCGCCGGACCAGGAGCGGATCAACGTCAGGATGAAGGCGAACAGCGAAGAGATCAACCGCATCGACGAACAATTGCAGCGCCTCGTTGCGAGCAAGGAAGGGAAGCGGTTGTTCGCGACCCTCAACGAGCGACGCAAGACGTACACGGCGGCGCGCAAGAAGCTGTTCGCACTCAAGGAAAGCGGCACCGTCGACGCG
>NZ_JBKYMO010000670.1:0-2528 GCF_047302915.1 Massilia sp. CT11-108
AGCGGGTGCTCATCGTGCGCAGCCACGCGGCGAGCGCGGTATCGGCCGGCCGGCGTGGCAGGTCCGGGCCGCCGGGGACCAGCAGCAGGTCGGGCGCGCCGTCGCCTTCGTCGTAGCGCGCGTGCGGTTGCAGCAGCATCCCGTTCGAGCACGCGACGGGGCCGTCCACCGTGCCGAGCACGCGCATGCGGTAATGGTCGCGCGGCGCGAGAAAACGGTTGGCTTCCGCGAACACGTCGAGCGGTCCGGTGACGTCGAGCGACTGCACGCCGGGGAAGGCGAGGATGGCGATGGTGGGCAAGCGCGGGCTCCTGGGATCGACAAGCACGCCATCACTATAGCCGCGCGCGCGTGGCCGCGGCGGGGCGTGGCGGGAAATGCGCGCACCGTGGCGGGAAACCGGTGCACGCTGCCGGCGTCGGCGCGCGGCCCGGCGCCAGAATGGCGTCATCCCCAACACACGAAAGGACGACAATGGACAATACCGCAGAACGCGTGGGCCCCGCATTCTCCGTCGACGGCATGCTGCGCGCGCGTCGTGAGACCCGCAAGGCCATCGCCGCGATCGCGCGGCGCATCCGGCCCGGCATGGTGGAAGAAGACGCCGTGGCCATGGCGCGCGACGTCATCGCCACGCGGGGCCACACCCTCAGCTGGCACCCGGTGCGCGTGCGCTTCGGCGCCAACACGATCCTGCCGATGAAGCGCGCGTCGACACCCGGCATCGTGCTGGGCGAGCACGACATCTTCTTCATCGACATCGCGCCGCGCGTGGCGCATTGGGAAGGCGACGGCGGCGCCACGTTCACGGTCGGTGACGTGCCCGGGTATGCGCGCTGCGCCGCCGACGCCGAGCGCCTGTTCCATGAGGTGCGCCAGGCGTGGAAGACGCAGGACTGGAGCGGCAGGAAGCTGTACGAGTTCGCGGACCGGCGTGCCCGCGACCTGGGCTGGGACCTCGATCCGGACCTGCCGGGCCACCGCGTCTCCGACTTCCCGCACGCGGCGCTGCACACGGGCGCACTGGCCGATTACGACCATGCGCCATCGGACATGCGCTGGATCCTCGAGATCCACTTGCTCGATCCGCGGCGCCGCTTCGGCGCGTTTTTCGAGGACATGCTGCTGGACGACGCGGACTACGTCTGACGGAAGCACTGCACGAGGAAGTCGGCGAACACGCGCACGCGCGCCGACAGCTGGCGCGCGTGCGGATACATCACGGAGACGGGGATGGTGGGCGGCGGTACGTCCGCCAGCACCTCGACGAGACGGCCGTCCGCGAGCTGCCCGGCGATGCGGTAGCGCGGCACCTGCACGAGGCCGAGGCCCGCGAGCGCGGCCGCCGTGTAGGCTTCGGTGCCGGTGACGGAGACGATTCCGGGCGGCGTCGCCAGCTTCAGGCCCGCGTCCGTCATGAATTCCAGCGGATATGGCCGGCCCGTCGCCGTCGACACGTAGTGCACGGCCTGGTGATGCACGAGATCCGCCAGCGCGGCCGGCGTGCCGAAGCGGTCGAGGTAGGCGGGACTCGCGACCGTCACCTGCTCGATGTCGGCCGCGCGCCGTGCCACCATCGACGAATCGTGCAGCTGGCCCGCGCGCAGCACGCAGTCGACGCCTTCGCGCACGAGGTCGACGAGGCGGTCGTCCTCCCCCACGTGCAGCTGGATGCGCGGATAGCGCGCGAGGAATCCCGATAGCGCGGGAAAGACGAAGTAGCGGGCCAGCGTCGGCTGCAGGTTCACCCGGAGCAGGCCCGCGGGCTCGCTGCCGCGGAACGCGTCTTCCGCTTCGTCGAGGTCGGCCAGCAGGCGCACGCACCGTTCGTAGTAAGCGGCGCCGTCCTGCGTGGGCGCGACGGCGCGCGTCGTCCGTTCCAGCAGGCGCGTGCCGAGGCGGTTTTCCAGCCGCTTGATCGCATTGGTCGCGGTGGCGCGCGGGATCAGGAGGTCCTCGGCGGCCTGCGTGAAGCTGCGGCGCTCCACGATGCGCACGAAAATCTGCATTTCCTGAAACCGGTCCATCTGCGTCGACATGCGCCACCTCCCTCTGCGATTATACGGTCGGCGCGGCTGGCACCAGCAGGTCGGCGATGCCGATGCGGCGGGCGAAGTCCACGCGCACGGCCTCCGCCACCTCGAGCACCTCGCGCGCGCCGTCGCCGACGAAGTCGACCACCGTACGGAACGGCCGCCGGCCGCGCGGCAGTCCGACGATGCGCACCAGTTCATCGGCCACGGCCTGCGGATCGGCTTCCGGCGGCGTCAACGCGTCGAGGCGTTCGCCCACCTGGTCCAGCACCCCGTCGTAGCGGGCATACGCGGCGATCCGTGCGGCGTCCGCCGGCTTGCCGGCGCTGGGGAAGTGCTCCGTGCCGCGGGTGAACGCGCCGGGGACCATGATCGCGGTCTCGATGCCGAAGCGGGAGATTTCGTACGACAGCGACACCGCGAGCGAATCCAGCGCCGCCTTCGCCGCGCCGTACGGGCCGAGGAAAGGCGGGAAGCCGCCCTTCGTCGTCGTGC
>NZ_JBKYMO010000671.1:0-2521 GCF_047302915.1 Massilia sp. CT11-108
CCCGCTCCTTTTGTTAAAACCCCACCGCACCCGCCCCGGGCCGCCCCTTTTGTCTGGCGGGGCGCGCCCGCCGCCCCGATCGCCCGCGCCGTCACCACGGCTTCCACCTGTCCCGCGATCACGATCGACGGCCGCACGGCGGCGATGGCCGTGCGTGCCCCTCGCGGCCCGATCCCGCTGCGCGGCAAGGACCACAGCGCGAGTTTTCATCCCGATGCCGTATCGGCCCCGGTGCTGTCGTGCGAGACCCCGCTTCCGCCCGGCGTAACACAGGTGAGTGTCGCCGGCCAGCCGCTGCCGCTGCCGGCGGCGGAGCTGAAACGCATCGTCGTGATCGGCGACACGGGCTGCCGCCTGAAGGGCAAGGAATTCCAGGACTGTAACGACCCGCAGGCGTACCCGTTCGCGCGCGTGGCCGCGAGTGCGGCCGCGTGGAAGCCGGACCTTGTCGTGCACGTGGGCGATTTTCATTATCGCGAAGACCCGTGTCCGGGGGACCGCCCCGGCTGCGCGGGCAGCCCGTACGGCTATGGCTGGGACGCGTGGAACGCGGATTTCTTCGCGCCCGCGCGCACGTTGCTGGCCGCGGCACCGTGGGTGATCGCGCGCGGCAACCACGAGTCGTGCGCGCGCGGCGGGCAGGGGTGGTGGCGCTTCCTCGACGCCCACGCCTACGACCCGGCCGCGAACTGCGACGACCCGGCGACGGACGAACAGGCAGACTACGCGGACCCGTATGCGGTGCCTTTGGGCGGCGGCGCACAACTGATCGTGTTCGACAGCGCGAACACGAACTGGCGCGGATTCAAACCGGGCGACCCGGCCATCGCGCGCTACACGGACACGTGGCGCAAGATCGAGGGGCTGGCCCGCCGCCAGCGCTACAACATCGCCGTCGACCACCATCCGCTGTACGCCTACGGCGCGCTGCGCGATGCACGCACGGGCGCCGTCACGCTGTTCGGCGGCGACGCCGGGCTCACGCAGGTGTTCGGCGCGCTCGATCCACGCCTGCTGCCGGCGACCATCGACGTCCTGCTGTCCGGCCACGTGCACCTGTGGGAGCAGACGAGTTTTACCAGCGATCACCCGACCCAGTTCGTCGCGGGTTTCGCCGGCACGGCGGAAGACATCGTCCCGCTGCCGCAGACGCCGCCGGCCGGGCCGCCGCCGGCGCCGGGTGCGGTGCTCGAGGCGATGAGTTCGTGGATCGACGGTTTCGGTTTCATGACGATGGAGAGGACGGGCCCGGATGCATGGCGCGTGATCGTCCACGACCGCGACGGCAAGGAACGGAATACCTGCACGGTGGAGGGCCGGCATTCCCGTTGTGCCGAACCGCGGGTCTGATGTATTGCCACAAATGTGATTGCCTTCAATACACGTTTTATGTGACAATGAACCTGTGAGCGGGGTTGCTTGTTGCAGCCTTCGCGATCAGCGATGAGGATACCAAAGTATCTCTTGAGCCCGTGGCTTGCCGCGGGCTTCTTTTTTACATCTGCGACAACAGCACGTTCGCACTGGCTTCATCCGCCTCGAGCAGGGCGATCAGCTTGGACAGGTCGTGCTCCAGCCGCGCCAGCGTGTCGGCATCGAGCGCGGACAGGGCGTCCGGCAGCACGCCGGTGAAGGGCAGGGGCGCGGTGCGCAGGACATCGGCACCCGCCGGCTGGATGCGCAGCGACACGCTGCGCCGGTCCGTGCCTTCGCGGCTCGTGGCCACGAGGCCGCGCTCGACGAGGCTCTTGATCAGGTTGCTGGCGGTGGACTGGTGAATGTCCAGCTCGCGCGCCAGTTCCGTCACGCCGATGCCGGGACGGCGGTCGATGACAGACAGTGCCCATAGCTGGGCGCCGCCGACGCCCGCTTCGCGCTCGACCTGGCGGAAATGGGTTTTGACGGAATTGAAGACGACGCGGAACTGGCGCAGCACGCGGGTGGACGGCGCCAGGGACGACTCGGAAGCCGCATTGGTTTCGGAAGACGAGGACATGCAAGAATGATAGCGGAAAACCCGAAAGGCCGCCGGAATATGATATTCAGGCAACGATATCGAAAGCGGGTCAAACCATGAACACGGCACCGGACCTGCGCCGCGAACTGGGCGACTGGCGCCTGTGGACTGTGCGCGGCATCGTCGTCCTGCTCTCCGCCGCGGCGGGCCTGACGGTCGTCGGTTTTACCTGGCTGGCCGAGGCGGCCTACGGGCGTTTCGCCGCGCTGCGCGCCCTCGCGTGGTGGAGCCCGCTCATCTGGACCCCGTTATGCACCGCTGCGGTCGTCTGGTGCACGCGCCGCTTCGCGCCCGGCGCGGGCGGTTCCGGCATCCCGCAGGTGATGGCCACGCTCGACACGAAGGTCGGCGAGGCCGAGCGCGGCCTGTTCGTTTCTCTGCGGCTGTCGGTCGCCAAGATCCTGCTGACGGCCGGCGGCCTGCTGGGCGGCCTGTCGCTCGGACGCGAAGGTCCGTCCGTGCAGATCGCGGCCGGCGTCATGCTGCAGGCGCGCCGCCTGATCC
>NZ_JBKYMO010000672.1:0-2520 GCF_047302915.1 Massilia sp. CT11-108
GTGCGGTCCAGTTCACGCTCGATTTCCGCCCGCACCGCGGCGGGCGATTTCTCGCCCACGGTGCTCAGGTAGTAGTCGAACAGTTCGATCAACTGGGCGTCCGCGACGACGCTGTCGTCCGGCGCCACGTGCACGGCGCCGTCCGGCCGCGTGCCCAGCAGCGATGGTGCGAACGACTTCGCCGGCGGGGTGACGGTCACGGTTTGCATTGCCGGCGCAGGCTGCCCGGCCAGCATGGCAAGCCACAGCGTGCCGGCCGCGCCGAGCGCCAGGACGATGGTCGGACTGCGGTTCACAGGCCCATCTCGCGCAGGCGGTTGGCGTGCTGGCGGTACAGCGTGACGGGATTCGTCTCGAACAGGTTGACGAGGCCCGCCACCTGGTTCACTTCGTCCAGGTGGTTCAGCGCGTAGTCGTCGCGGATCACGCGGCCCAGGTGGCTGGAGCAGCTGCCGACGAGGCCATCGTTCTTTTCGCCGCGGAACGCCAGCGACACGAGGCCGAGCGGCGCGTCGATCGGGTCGAGCAGGTTCGTGAACGGCTGCGCGCCGCTCCACGAAAAGTAATACACGCCTCCAACCTGGTAGGCGCCCTCGCCGCACGCGGTCGTCGGCAGACCTTCCGGATGCGCCGCATTGAACTTTGCGGCACCCGCGGTCGTCAGCGAATCCAGCGCCGCCGGCGACACCTGCGCGCTGCTGTCGCCGGACAGGAAGGCGATGGTACCCGCCAGGCCGTCGACGATGGACCCCAGCACGGCTTCCGAAAAGGTCCCCGGCGCGACCGTGCCGCGGATGACGTCCGCCACCGCCGACCCTTTATTCACGCCGCCGACGCTCGTCACGGACGCGACGAGGTTCGGCGCCACCGAGGCGACGTAGCGGATGGTCGGACCGCCGTGGCTGTGGCCGATCAGGTTGACCTTCCGGGCGCCGGTCGCGGCCAGCACCTGCTTGACGTAGGTGAGCAGCTGCTCGCCGCGCACTTCCGTGCTGTTGGCGGCGCTCACCTGGGCGACGTAGACCTGGGCGCCGTCGCGGCGCAGCGCGTCCGTGATGCCGAACCAGTAATCGAAGGGGCCGATGCTGTCCCAGCCGAGCAGGCCGTGCACGAGCACGATCGGGTAGCGGGTCTGGGTATAACCGGCGGCGGATGCGGACAGCGGCAGGAACGACAGCGCGAACAAAAGTGCGGCGAGCCAGCGGGCGAAACGTTTCATCGGTTAGTCTCCTTTCTAATGATTGTCGTACGGCTGAGCCAGAGTACGGTCAAGCGGAGGACCCAACAAGGCATGCACGGCCGCACGGGACGGATTGGCTTGCCGAATCAGGTGAATGTCCCAATAATCCATGCATCGTCAGGGGAGAAAACCACACATGGACATGAAACGCATCAACGCGGGCAAGCTGCGCGCGATCGGCTACGACGCGCGCGAGCGCATCCTGCGCGTGGAATTCGACGACGGCAGCGCGATCGATTACTCGGGGGTCGGCGGCGAGGTATGGCGGCGGTTCTCGACGTCGGGCGCGGCCTGGAGTTTCTATCGCGACAATATCGAGGAAGAGTTTGCCGGCAAGCGCGGCCGCGCACAGGTGGACAGCAAACGGGCGGAGCTGGAAGCGTTGTTCAGGCAAGCCGGCGAGCAATGACGGTGCCAGGACGCATGCTGGGCTACAATAGGCCTCTCCGGTCTCATCCATGAACCTGTTCAGCATACTCATCGCCGACCAGCCGCCCGATGCCCCGCCGCGCCTGCCGCCGGCGGTCGCACGCAACATCGGCTCGTTCAAGGAACACCATCCGGGACTGCCGCATCGCCTGTACGACCAGCCGGCCATCCGCGCCTTCCTGCGCGCGCACATGGAAGCGGACGTGTGCCGGGCCTACGAGGAACTGCTTCCGTACGCATACCGGGCCGACCTGGCACGCCTGTGCCTGTTGCACGAGTTCGGCGGCGCCTATGCCGACCTGTCCGTGTTCTTCCATGCCGGGCTGCCGCTCGAGTCCGGCAAGCTCGTCGTGTTTCGCGACCGCGCGGTGGATGCCCCGTGGATCGTCAGCAACACGATCATCGCGGCGCCCGCCCGCCTGCCCGCGTTCGAAGCCGCGATCCGCATGATCGTCGCCCATTGCCGCCGGCGCTACCGCGGCGTGTCGTCGCTGTGCCCGACCGGTCCCGTCCTGTTCGGCAAAGCCATCGCGTTGCACTGCGAGCCGGAGCAGATCCACTTGGGCGAGGTGATCAACGTCGCCCAGCGCGAGACGACCGAGACCCTCGCGTTCGTCGACGCGACGAACGGCACGCTGGTCGCCTACCGCGCCAAGTCCGCGGCCGGCCTGGACGTCCTCGGCATGGACGCGGGCGTCAACAACTACAACGACTTCTACAACGCCCGCCTGGTGTACGCCAGCGACTTTCCGGTCATCATCAAAGCGGACTTCCTCGCCGCCCATGGCGCTCCCGGCGGCCGGCTCGAGGGCACGCATTGGCTCCTCGCGCGCGACGGGGGCGCCATGGGC
>NZ_JBKYMO010000673.1:0-2508 GCF_047302915.1 Massilia sp. CT11-108
GCGCTGGCGGCCGGCATCGCGGCGGCCGCGCCGGCGGGGGAGGCCTTGCAGCGCATCATGGAGGCGTACCTGTCCGACGAACACCTCGGCGCCATCGAGACGGGTTGCCCGATCGCCGCGCTGGGTTCGGAAATGCCGCGCCAGGCGCCGGAGGTGCGACACGCGGCGACCATCCGCATCAAGGAAATGATCGACCTGTTGGCCCGGCAGATGCCGGACTGGGGCCAGCCGGAGGCGCACGAACGGGCGATGATGCTCGTGTGCGGGCTGGTCGGCACGGCCGTGATCGCCCGGGCCGTGGACGACCCGAAGCTGTCGAAGACGTTGCGGCTCGCGGCCATGAAGCAGTTGCTGCCTTCCGGCGCCACCACGTAGGCCTTTTTTTGCGCTCAAATATGATGACCGTCATATAGATTAACCCAATCAGGAGAACTACCATGGAAAGCAAGATCGCACTGGTCACGGGCGCGTCGTCCGGCATCGGGGCCGCCGTCGCGCAACGCCTCTCCAGCGCCGGCTACCAGGTCTACGGCACGAGCCGCCGTGGCGCGCAGGGCGGGCGCGGCGCTGTCGAGATGATCGCGCTGGACGTCACCAGCGACGAGTCGGTGCGGGACGCCGTCGCCACCGTCGTGCGGAAGGAAGGGCGCATCGACCTGCTGGTCAACAACGCGGGTTTCGGCGTGGCCCCGGCCGGTGCCGAAGAAAGTTCCATGGAGCAGGCGCAAGCGATCTTCGACACCAACGTCTTCGGCGTGGTGCGCATGACCCGCGCCGTGCTGCCGCATATGCGCAGCCGGGGCGCGGGCCGCATCATCCACATGGGCTCCGTCCTCGGCTTCCTGCCGATGCCGTACGGCGCGCTGTACGCCGCCACCAAGCACGCGATCGAAGGCTATTCGGAATCGCTGGACCACGAGCTGCGCAACTGGGGCATCCGTTCGATCGTCGTCGAGCCGGCGTACACGAAGACCCCGTTCGACGCCAACCTGCTGGAACCCGACGCCGTGCTCGACGCGTATCGCGACATCCGCGCCGCCGTCTCCGCGCGCCTCAAGGAATTGATGGCAGGCGCCGAAGGGCCGGACGTGGTGGCGGACACCGTGCTCAAGGCCGCGCAGGCGCCCCGCCCGAAACTGCGCTACACGGCCGGCACGCTGGCGAAGCGCCTGCGCCTGCTGCGCACCCTGGCCCCAAGCGCGCTGATGGATGCGGGCCTGCGCAAAGACCTGCACCTGGCCTGATCGATGAACGCACTGATACTCAAGCGCTACGGCGGCGCCGACGGGTTGGCATTCGCCGAGGTCGCCCGCCCGGCGATCCGGCCGGACGAGATCCTCGTCCGGGTCCATGCCGCCGGCCTCAACCCGGTCGACAACATGATCGCCAACGGCATGTTCAAGCCCATCCTCAAGTTCGACCTGCCGGCCATCATGGGCAGCGACCTCGCCGGCACGGTGGTGGAAGTGGGCAGCCGCGTGACCCGGTTCCAGGTCGGCGATGCCGTGTACGCCAGCGTCTTCGACCTGGGCAGGGGCAGTTTCGCGGAGTTCGTCGCCGTGCCCGAACGCGCGGCGGCCCGCAAGCCGGCGAACCTCAGCTTCGTCGAAGCGGCGTCGCTGCCCATGGTCGGCCTGACGGCGTGGCAGGCGTTCAAGGAAAGATTGCGGCTCGAACCGGGGCAGAAGGTGTTCATTCCTGCCGGGTCGGGTGGCATCGGCACCTTCGCGATCCAGCTGGCGAAGCAGCTCGGCGCGACGGTCGGCACCACGACGAGCACGGCCAACGTCGACCTGGTGCGCGCGCTCGGGGCCGACGTCGTCGTCGATTACAAGCGCGAGGCGTTCGAGCGGGTGTTGCAGGGTTACGATGCCGTGCTGGGCACGATCAAGGGCGACGGCCTGGAGCAGGCCTTGCGCATCGTACGCCCCCATGCCCGGGTCGTATCGCTGGTCGGCCCGCCCGATCCGGCCTTCGCCGCCGCGCGCGGCATGAACGTCATCATGAAATTCGTGTTCGGCCTGCTGAGCCACAAGATCCGGCGCCTGGCCAGGCAGCGCGACGCCAGCTATGCATTCATGTTCGTGCGCCCGGATGGTGCCCAGCTTGTCGCGATCGGCGACCTCGTGGAAGCCGGACGCATCCGCCCCGTGATCGACAAGGTGTTTCCGTTCGCCGACGCGAAGACGGCACTCGACTATCTCGAACAGGGGCGGGCGAAAGGCAAGGTCGTGCTCCGGATGAGCGCGGACTGACGCCCCGTCAGATGCCGCCCCAGCCGGCCGCCAGGATCGCCAGCGCCGCCAGTCCCGCCGTCTCCGTGCGCAGCACGCGCGGCCCCATCGACAGTGCCAGCGCGCCGGCTGCCCGCGCCGTCTCTTCTTCCTGGTCCGTGAATCCGCCTTCCGGCCCGACGAGCAGGGTGACGTCTTGCGGCGGCGTCGCGCGCACCCACTGCGCGAGCGAGGCGTCCGCGCGCGGGGAGAGCAGGATGCGCGTGCCGGTGGC
>NZ_JBKYMO010000674.1:0-2505 GCF_047302915.1 Massilia sp. CT11-108
CCATCGCGGACGGCGGCGGCGGCACCCACAGCGCGCGCACGACGGCGCCGCCTTCCTGGTCGAGCGCGATCAGGGCGTGCTCGCCCATCGCATCTTTCAAGTCGCTCGTGAAGCGCGTGAGCTGCGCGGCGTCCGTCATGTTCTGGCGGAACAGGCACGCGCCGCGGATGCGGTTGGCGCGGATGAAGGCGGCCGTGTCGGCGTCGAGTGCCGTGCCGAACAGCCGGATCATGATCAGGCGGCCGGCCAGCTGGCGTAGGTCGTTCGTGGGCATCAATGCGGCTCAGTGTGTTTTCGTGACTTTGTTCAGGTGGCGCGGCTTGTCCGGATCGAGCCCGCGCGCTTTCGACAGGTGCGCCGCCATCACGTAGAACGCGTTGATCGCGACGATCGGGTCGAGGTCCGCGCAGGTCGATACGGGCAGGTCGAGATCGCGCGAGGCGATGTCGGTCGGCGCCGCGAGCAGCACGCGCGCGCCGCGGCCGCGCATCTCGTCGGCCAGCGCGACGAGACCCGCTTGCGTCGGGCCGCGCGTCGCGAAGATCAGCAGCGGATAGCCCTCGTCGATCAACGCCATCGGGCCGTGCTTGATCTCGGCGCCGGAGAACGCTTCGGCCTGCAGCGAGGACGTCTCCTTGAATTTCAGCGCCGCTTCCAGCGCGATGGGGAAGCTGATGCCGCGGCCCACGACCATGATGTTGCGCGCCGGCGCCAGCACCTCGAGTGCCGCCGACCAGTCGGTCCGCGCGGCCTGGCGCAGCGCGTCCGGCAGGGCGGCCAGGCCGTCCTTCAACTCTGCATCCTGCTGCCATTCCGCGACGAGGCGCGCGCCGGCCGTCAGGCTCGTGATGAAGCTCTTCGTCGCGGCGACGCTCTGCTCCTTCCCGGCCCGGAGGGGCAGCGCCCATTCGGCTTCACGCGCCAGCGGCGAATCGATGTCGTTCACGAGCGCTACCGTCGTCGCGCCGCCCTGGCGGAAGTAGCGGACCGGTTCGACGACGTCCGGGCTCTGGCCCGATTGCGAGATCGAGATGGCCAGCGTGCCGGACGCCTGCAGCGGCGCCTTGTACAACGTGACGAGCGACATCGGCAGCGACGTCACGAGACGGCCCATGCGCGCCATGATCAAGTAGGCGAGGTAGCTGGACGCGTGGTCCGAGCTGCCGCGCGCCACCGTCACCGCGTTATGGAAGGAGGCGCCCCGCAGGTGGTGGCCCAGCGCGGCGTAGCGGTCGGCGTCGTTTGCCAGCTGCATGGCAACGCAGTCGGCCGCGGACACGGTTTCTTCAAGCATCAGCGAGGTCACACTGTTCTCCTTCGATATGAACGGTTTTCAGGTTCAGGTCGCGGTCGAGCACGACGAGGTCGGCGAAGCAGCCCGGCGCGATGCGGCCGCGGCGCGTTTCGCCCAGGTAGTCGGCGGCGTTCGTCGACACGCGGCGCGCGGCGTCGGCGAGATCGAGGCCGATCGAGACGAGGTTGCGCAGCGCCTGGTCCATCGTCAGCGTGCTGCCGGCCAGCGTGCCGTCCGCGAGGCGCACGCCGCCCATGCATTTGTGGACGACCTGGCGGCCCAGCATGTACTGGCCGTCCGGCATGCCGGCGGCGGCCGTGGAATCCGTCACGCAGTACAGGTGCGGGATGCAGCGCAGCGCCGTGCGGATCGCGCCCGGATGCACGTGCAACAGGTCGGGGATGATTTCCGCGTACTGCGCATGCGCCAGCGCGGCGCCGACCATGCCGGGATCGCGGTGGTGCAGGCCCGGCATCGCGTTGAACAGATGCGTGAAGCCGGCCGCGCCGTGTTCCAGCGCGCGCACGCCGTCGTCGTAGTTGCCGTTCGTGTGGCCGATCTGCACGCGGATGCCCGCGTCGGCCAGCTGGCGCACGAGAGACAGGTGGCCGTCGATCTCGGGCGCCACGGTGATCAGCCGCATCGGTGCCTGCGCGTTGAATCGCTCCACTTCCGCCATCGTCGCTTCGCGTGCGAACGGCGGCTGCGCGCCCAGCTTGCCCGAGTTGATGTACGGACCTTCCAGGTGTACGCCGAGGATGCGCGCTTCGTCCTTGCCGCGCTGCTCGCACGCGGTGCCGATGGCGGCGAGCGCGCGGTCGATGTCGTCCAGCGGCGCCGTCATCGTCGTGGCCAGCAGGCTCGTCGTGCCGTGCCGCGCATGCAGGCGGGCGATCACGTGCGGCGCGTCGCCGCCTTCCATCATGTCGCGTCCCGCGCCCCCGTGCACGTGCAGGTCGATGAAGCCGGGCAGGATGTAGTCGTCATTGTTCGATGCCGGGTCGGCCGTGTCGCCTTCGATGGCGGCGATCGTCGCCGTGCCGGCTTCGATGACGATGCGGCCGCGGATCCAGCCGTCCGGAGTCAGGATATTGCCTTGCATGGTGGGTCCTTTCATGCCGCGACGTGCAGCTCGATCATCCGTAGTGCGCCACGTGCGGAATCGCCTTCGGGCGCGCGGGCGCGGGCCGCGAGCGCGGGCGGGAGCCAGT
>NZ_JBKYMO010000675.1:0-2493 GCF_047302915.1 Massilia sp. CT11-108
CACCATCGGCGCCGCGGCGGCATCGCCCGCACGGGCACCGGCCGGCAGCGACGCGCTGACGAACGTGCCCTTCCCCACCGTGCCCTGCAGATAACCCTCGGCCATCAACTGCTCGTACGCGGCAAGCACGGTCTGGCGCGAGACGTTCAACAGGCCGCACAGGGTGCGCGTGGCGGGCAGGCGCACGCCGGCGGCGATGCGGCCGTCGAGGATCGCGTCCTTCAGGTGGACGTACAGCTGGCGGAACAGCGGTGTCGAGGAATCGCGCTCGAGCGTGGCGGCGGCGAGGATGTCGTGGACGTGCATGGCGGCGGGGTGCAGATTGGTACGGTCATCTTGGCGTTAATTGGTCATTTGAGCAAGCCATCCTTGAACTTAAGATGACAGCTCGTTCGCACACGGAGAGATGATGAAACGATTCGAAGCCACCCTGGCCTGGCAGCGCGGCGACCAGGCCTTCACCGACCTGCGCTACAGCCGCGCGCACCGCTGGCGCTTCGATGGCGGGCTGGACGTGCCGGCCTCCTCGTCGCCCTTGTCCGTGCCCGTGCCGTTGTCGGACCCGGCCGCCGTCGATCCCGAGGAAGCCCTCGTCGCGGCCGCCGCCAGCTGCCACATGCTGTTCTTCCTGTCGCTCGCGGCCGCGCGCGGCTACGTGGTCGACCGCTACCTCGATCACGCCGTCGGCCTGCTCGATACCGGTCCGGACGGCCGCGCGGCCATCACCCGCATCGTGCTCGATCCCGTCATCGCGTTCGGCGGCGAGCGGCAGCCGGACCGCGCCGCGCTGGCCGAGCTGCATCACGAAGCGCATGCGCGCTGCTACATCGCCAATTCGCTGAAGGGAGACGTCGTCGTGGAAGGGTTCGAATAATGTACGTGCCGAGACAATTTGCCGTGGCCGACGAGGCCGACATGCTGGACCTGATCGCCGCCAATCCGCTGGGCGCGCTCGTGCGCCTCGGCGCCGGCGGGCTGGAAGGAGACCACATCCCGTTCGAGCTGGCGGCGCCCACCGACGCGGCGCCGCACGGCCTGCTGCGTGCCCACGTGGCACGCGCGAATCCGATCTGGCAGGCGGACGATGCGGCCGTGCTCGTGCTGTTCCAGGGCGCGTCCAGCTATGTGTCGCCGCTGCTGTACGACGTCGAGGCGGCCGGGGGACGCGTGGTGCCGACGTGGAATTACCAGGTCGTGCATGCGCACGGGCGGCTGCGTGCGATCGACGATCCGGCGTGGATCCTCGGCCAGATGACGCGGCTGACGGGACGCCACGAAGATGCGCGTGAAGGGTGGAAGGTGGAGGATGCGCCGCGCGAGTTCATCGACAGGGTCGTGCGGACGACCGTCGGCATCGAGATCGCCATCGAACGCCTCGAAGCGAAATTCAAGATGAGCCAGAACCGCACGCCCGAGGACCGGGCGCGCGTGCTGGCTGCGATGGGATAACGCCGGCAGTCCTTATTCGCCGGCTTATTTGCCCGACGTCGTACCCGTCTTGGCCATCGGCATCTGCTCGGCCGATTTGAGGTGTTGCGCGACGACCGGCTCGGTCTTGTCGACGAGGGCCTTCACTTCCGGATCCTTGGCCTTCTTCGACGCCGCCACCAGCTTGGCGTGGACAGTCTTGTGATCCTGGACGCCGGCCTGCTTCATGTAGGCCTTGTCGAAGGCGTCGCCGCTCATCTTTTCCAGCTTGGCGGCCATGGCCTTGTGCTTGGCGTCCGGCTCGGTCGGCAGGGTCACGCCGCGCGCCTGGGCCAGCGCCTTGACTTCGTTCAGGTTGGCGGTATGGTCGTCGATCATCTGCTGGGCGAACGCTTTCACCTCGCTGCTCTGGCTCTTGCTCTGGGCAAGCTTGCCACCCTCGACTTCGGCCATATTGGCCATTGCCATATCCTTGAGAATCTTCTCGTCGCCGGCGCTCAGCTTCGCGCCGGTGGCCGTACCCGCCGCCGACTGGCCGGCGCCGCTGGCGCCCATGCTCGAGGTGGCGCTCTGGTTGGTCATGCCGGCCGCACCCGCCTGTTTGCTGCGGTTTTCCATGCCGGTGCTGTTGGTGTTGTCGATGGTGCCTTCGCGGGTGGTTTTACCGGACGTGTTCTGCTTGCCGGGCGTGCTGCTGGTGCCGGTCTGGCTCGGGGTCTGGCTGACCGCCGCCGTCTGGGCGTGTACGCCGACGGTGGCGAACAGCGCTGCCACTGCCGAGACGGCCAGCAGCCCTTTCAAGGTGTTCTTGTTCTGCATGTTTCGCTCTCCTGAACTCTGTTATGAAGTTGGCGCCTGGCGGGGGCCGCAGTGCGCAAGCTCGTGTTTGAATGACAACGGCCGTGGCAAAGTGTATCGCCGCGTTTTCTTGAACAGCGCGCGTTAGCCAGCAGGAAAGTTTTATCGATATGCGAAGAATGAACGGCCTCAAATTCGGGGTCAGAGCCTGAGCCTTCCCCTCAAATTTTTGTTGTAAACAGCTTGGGAAGCTGTTAACTTTCAATC
>NZ_JBKYMO010000676.1:0-2483 GCF_047302915.1 Massilia sp. CT11-108
CGCGTGGCGCGCGTGCGGGCCTCGTCCAGCAGCAGCGCCTGCGCGCGCAACTGCTTGGCCGTATTGTCGATCTCGTGCTGGCGCGCGAGCACGCCGTCCTGCTCGGCGTCCGCCGCGTAGAAGCGCACGCTCGATGCGGTGACCATGTGGCCCTGCGGCGTGACGAAGCAGCCGCCCTGTGGGAGCCTCCCACGCTGCGCAAGCGCCGTGCCCGGATCGTCGGCCGCGTAGACGCCGGTCAGCCAGTCGTCCAGCAGGCCGCGCAGGCCCGGGTCGTTCAGCTTGAGGAGACTCGCGAACGGTTTCAGGCCGTGATGATCCTGCGCGCCCGCGCTGCCCGGTGCCGGCGAATACAGCGCCATGCGGGCCGGCGGCGCATCGCCGAAGAAGCCGCGCGCCCAGTCGAGGTTCGACACTTCCAGCGCGCCCGTGCGCTCGCGCAGCACGGATTCCAGCGCCGTTTCCCAGCCCGTCTCGATGTCGAGCTTCTGCCACAGGCGCGGCAGTTTATCCAGTTCGTGCTTCTGCAGCCACGGCTGGACTTTACCTTGCGTCTGCACGCGTTCCTGCAGCTGGCGCAGCGCGGTCAAGCGCGCTTCCAGCCTGGCGTTGGAGGCGGTCTCCTGCTGGACCTGCGCATGCGCGTCGCGCCGCTCCTGCTCGACGGCTTCCTGGCGGCTCGCCGCCTCTTCCAGCATCAGGTTCTGTTCTTCCAGCTGCAGCTGCTTTTCCTCCAGCTGCATGCGCAGGTTGTCGAGGTGGCCGGCGTCCGGCAGATTGAGTCCGCCGCGCTCCTGCTGCAGGCGCTCGCGCCGCGTGGCCAGGCTCGCGAGGATGTTCGACGCATTGCGCTGGTGCGCGGACGACAGCTCGATGCGCTGCTGGATCTGCATGATGCGGGCGCGCGATTCGGTCGACCTGTTCTGCGCGTCGCGCCACGCGGCTTCCAGGTCGGGCAGGCGTTCGTTCTGCGCCTCCGCCGCGATCTGCGCGCCTTCCACGCGCGCCGCCAGTTCTTCCAGGCGGAACTCGGCTTCCTCGATCTGCTCCTGCGTCTCGCCCGCCTGGTTCAGCCACTGCTCGCGCTGGGCCGTGAGCGTGCCGATCTGGTTCTGCAGGCGCGTGCGCGACTCGACGACGAACTTGATCTGCGCTTCCAGGCTGCCGATCTCGGAATTGGTCTGGTACAGCGCGCCCTGCGCCACGTGCAGGCGGTCGCCCGTCTCGTAGTGCGCCTGGCGCATGCGTTCCAGCTCGAGCTCCAGGTTGCGCAGCTGCGCGTTCTGGGATTCGAGTCCGGTCTGCGCCTGCTCCATCTCCTGGAACCAGCGCAGCTGCTCGGCCCTGGCCTCGTTGCGGCGCAGGAGCCAGAGCAGTTTCTGCTTCTCTTCCTGGTCGGCCTGCAGCTGGTGGAAACGGTTGGCGACGGCGGCCTGCGCCTCCAGCTTTTCGAGATTCGCGTTCAGCTCGCGCAGGATGTCCTCGACGCGCAGCAGGTTCTCGCGCGTGTCCGACAGCCGGTTTTCCGTCTCGCGCCGGCGCTCCTTGTACTTCGAGACGCCGGCCGCCTCCTCGAGAAACACGCGCAGCTCTTCCGGGCGCGATTCGATGATGCGCGAGATCATGCCCTGGCCGATGATGGCGTAGGCGCGCGGCCCCAAGCCCGTGCCGAGGAAGATGTCCTGGATGTCGCGCCGGCGCACGGGCTGGCCGTTGATGTAATAGGTCGACGTGCCGTCGCGCGTGAGCGTGCGCTTGACGGCGATCTCGGCGTACTGGCCCCACTGCCCGGCCGCCTTGCCGGCAGTGTTGTCGAACACGAGTTCGACGGACGCGCGCCCGGCCGGCTTGCGGTTGGTGGATCCGTTGAAGATCACGTCCTGCATCGATTCGCCGCGCAGCTCGGACGCTTTCGATTCGCCCAGCACCCACCGTACGGCATCGATGATGTTCGATTTGCCGCATCCGTTCGGGCCGACCACGCCGACCAGCTGCCCCGGCACCTGGAAATTGGTGGGATCGACGAAAGACTTAAATCCCGACAATTTGATGGAGGATAGACGCACGTTCGCTTACGGTAGGGGGAGAAGTCGATAAAGGCTGCATCATACCATCTGCGCCTTGCTTTTCGGCCAAGTTTTAGCCGTCGTGCGCGCGGGTTCAGGTGCAGAGGACGGCAAAACGGAGCCGGTCCCGGGCGCATGGCGGGACGTACGGCCCCTGCGCCGGCTGCCAGTCGTTACGCAGGTAGACCCGGTCGCGCCCGGACAGTTTCAGCGCGACGGCCGTCAGCCATTGGTGGGAGTAGGCGGGATCGGCGCGCGGCAACAGGATCGTCGCCGCGAGCAGGCCCACCAGCAGCGGCTGCGGCGAGCAGTCCTGCGCGGCGCGCGCGCGCGCGAGGAACAGCGCGGCCGCCCCCAGGCCGAGTACGCAACCGGACAGGGCTTCGCTGGCCGAATGGGCGCCGACCTGCACCCGGG
>NZ_JBKYMO010000677.1:0-2480 GCF_047302915.1 Massilia sp. CT11-108
GGGCGGTCTGCCCCTTGCCCGGTGCGCCACCCGGCCGGGCCGGGCCGGCCTTTTTGCCGCCGTTGCGGCCGCCGGCCTTGGGTTTGAGAGTGAGCGTCGAGCGCTTTTCGGTCATGGCAAATCGATCAATGCATAAAGACGCTCATTGTAACGGTTACGCGTTGCGCAGGCTTAAGCGAGGCTTGTGTCCGTGCCCCCGGATGGTTTGCGCGTTGCGGCAAACCAGTATAATGATCGCTTAGCCTGCCAGTGGCACCGCCACCGCGCCGCACCGACCACGCCGCACTGACCATTATTTTTTCGACCACAGTTCATGCTCGCCCAACAAAAACAAGAGATCGTTGCCCTGTTCCAGGCCGCATTGGCCCCAATCGTCGCCGGCAGCGACCTCTCGCCTACTGACGTTAATCCGAAAGTTGTACTCGAACGCCCGCGCGATCCGAGTCACGGCGACATCGCCTGCAACATCGCCATGCAGCTGGCCAAGCCGCTGAAAACGAACCCGCGCGAACTGGCCACCCGCCTCGTCGCCGCGCTGCTGGCCGATCCGAAGGCAGCGGGTCTCGTGGAATCGGCCGACGTGGCCGGCCCGGGCTTCATCAACCTGCGCGTGGCAGCCAGCGCCAAGCAGTCGGTCGTGAAGACCGTCCTGCAGCAGGGCGACGCCTTCGGCCGCGGCGACTCGGGCCATGACCACCACGTGATCATCGAATTCGTGTCCGCCAACCCGACCGGCCCCCTGCACGTGGGCCACGGCCGCCAGGCGGCACTTGGCGACGCGCTGTCGTCGCTGTTCGAATCGCAGGGCCACCAGGTCACGCGCGAGTTCTATTACAACGACGCCGGCGTGCAGATCCTGACCCTGGCCAACTCGGTCCAGGCCCGTGCGCGCGGTTTCCGTCCGGGCGATATCGAATGGCCGGAATCGGCCTACAACGGCGATTACATCCAGGACATCGCCGACGACTTCCTCGCGAAGAAGACCGTGTCGGCCAGCGACGGCCAGCCCGCCACCGCCAGCGGCGACACGAACGACATCGAATCGATCCGTCGCTTCGCCGTCACCTACCTGCGCAACGAGCAGGACCAGGATTTACAAGCGTTCGGGGTCAGGTTCGACAACTATTATCTCGAGTCCTCGCTGTACACGGACGGCAAGGTCGAGGCGGCCGTGCAGGCCCTGGTCGACGCCGGCGTGACGTACGAGCAGGACGGCGCGCTGTGGCTCAAGACGACGGACTACGGCGACGACAAGGACCGCGTGATGCGCAAGTCCGACGGCACCTACACGTACTTCGTGCCGGACGTGGCGTACCACATCCAGAAATTCAAGCGCGGCTTCGACCAGGCCATCAACATCCAGGGCAGCGACCACCACGGCACCATCGCCCGCGTGCGCGCCGGCCTGCAGGCCGTGAACATCGGCATCCCGCAGGGCTATCCCGACTACGTGCTGCACAAGATGGTCACCGTCATGAAGAACGGCGAGGAGGTCAAGATCTCCAAGCGCGCCGGTTCGTACGTGACGGTGCGCGACCTGATCGAATGGTCGGGCAACGGCGACGTGACCCGCGGCCGCGACGCCGTGCGCTTCTTCCTCATCTCGCGCAAGGCCGACACGGAATTCGTGTTCGACGTCGACGTCGCCCTCGCCACCAACGACGAGAACCCCGTCTACTACGTGCAGTACGCCCACGCGCGCATCTGCTCGGCCCTCGCGAACTGGGGCGGCGACGTGGCGCAACTGGCCAACGTCGATCTCTCCCCGCTGACGAATGCGCACGAATCCGGCCTGCTGGCCAAGCTGTCGTCGTACCCGGAGATGCTGCAGCGCGCGCTCGTCGAGCTGGGCCCGCACCAGGTCGCGTTCTACCTGCGCGAACTGGCCGGCGAACTGCACAGCTATTACTTCGCGCACAAGTGGCTGCTCGACGACGACGAGCCGACCAAGCTCGCGCGCCTCGCGCTGGCGGCCGCCATCCGCCAGGTGCTGCGCAACGGCCTGGCCCTGATCGGCGTCTCGGCGCCGGAGAAAATGTAAGCGTTTTAACCATACCGTACTACATGATCGCTTTCCGTAATCGCTCGCAATCCTCCTTCACGCGCCAGCGGGGCAGTACGCTCACTGGCCTCATCATCGGCCTGATCGTCGGTCTGGGCATCGCGGTCGCGGTCGCGCTGACGATCACCAAGGGCGCCTCGCCGTTCACCGACAAGACGGTCAAGGCGGGCCGCCCGGCCGATCCGGCGCCGGGCCAGGCCCAGGACCCGAACAAGCCGATGTACGCCAACCGCGACGCCGCGCGCGTAGCGAACAAGGAGATCACGGAAAAGGCGGCCGCGCGTTCCGGCGGCACCGATGCCGCACCGGCACCGAGCGCCAAACCGGCCGACGTCGATCCGCTGGGCCAGGCGATCGCCGCGATGAAAGAGCCGGCACCGGCCAGGGTCGAGCCGAAACCGGAGACACGCGTCGCATC
>NZ_JBKYMO010000678.1:0-2477 GCF_047302915.1 Massilia sp. CT11-108
GTCCCCATCGTCTAGAGGCCTAGGACATCACCCTTTCACGGTGAGTACCGGGGTTCGAATCCCCGTGGGGACGCCAGTCAAAGACCGGAGCAGACCACCCGCACATGCGGAAAGGTGCTCCGGTTTTTCTTTGGGTCCGCGACCATGCACAACGATCAACGCTCCACGACTCTCGCCATCTTCTGCAAAGTGGTCGACAACTTCGGCGACATCGGCATCTGCTGGCGCCTCGCGCGGCAGTTCCACCGCGAGCATGGCATCGCGGTGACCCTGTGGGTCGACGACCTCGCCAGTTTCCGCCGCATCTGGCCGGGCGTGTCCGTCGCTGCCGACGAGCAGGTGGTCGACGGCGTGCGCGTGCTGCACTGGCGCGACCAGGACGGCGCCTGCGCGCCGGCCGACGTGGCCGACATCGTCATCGAATTCTTCGGCGTCGACATCCCGCCGGGCTATATCGCCGCGATGGCGCAGTGCGAGCCGCGGCCCGTGTGGATCAATTACGAAGGCCTCAGCGCGGAGGAGTGGGTCGAGGGTTGCCACGCGCTGCCGTCGATGCATCCGCGCCTGAAGCTGACGAAGCATTTCTTCTTCCCGGGTTTTACGAGCAAGACGGGCGGCCTGCTGCGCGAACGCGATCTGCTCGACGCGCGCGACTGCTTCCAGGCCGACGCGGCGGCGCGGGCCGGTTTCCTCGCGCGGCTTGGCGTGACGACGGACGAGGCAAGCGCGCTGACAGTCAGCCTGTTTTGCTATCCGCACGCGCCGGTCGCGGAGATGTTCGCCGCATGGCGCGATGGCGACCGGCCCGTGACCTGTCTCGTGCCGCAAGGCGTCGCGCGCGAGCAGGTGGCGGCGTTCGCCGGCGCCGGCGCGGTGGCGACGCACGGCAATCTCACGGTCCGCACCGTCCCGTTCCTGGCGCAGGACGATTACGATCGCCTGCTGTGGGCGTGCGACGTGAACTTCGTGCGCGGCGAGGATTCCTGGGTGCGTGCGCAATGGGCGGGACGACCATTCATCTGGCACATCTATCCGCAAGATGAAAACTTGCATCATGTTAAACTCCGCGCGTTCCTGCAAAAGTACGCGGCGAACCTGGACAGCCTGATCGATTTTTCCCTGCGCTGGAATGGCGTGGAAGGTAATGCTCCGGCGGATTGGCGCGCGCTGTGGACATCGCTGCAAGCCAGTTTGCCGACGATTCGTGAACGCAATGCCGAATGGCAGGCGCAGATGTTGGCGCATGGCGACCTGGTGAGCAATCTGCTGGATTTCGCCCGGTCGCTGCGGTAGGCGACGGACGAGGAACATGGTATCATGCTTGATTACTGCAACTCATTTTTAGGTTAAAACCCTCCTATGAAACCCGCAAAAGAAATCCGTGTCGGCAACATCATCATGGTTGATGCCAAGCCTTTCATCGTGCTGCGCTCCGACGTCAATGGCTCGAGCCGCACGGGCTTCACGTACAAGTGGAAGATGAAGAATCTTCTCACCAACGCACCGCTGGAAAACGTGTTCCGCGGCGACGACAAGTTCGACGTCGTCGTCCTGGACAAGAAGCCGGTGACCTACTCGTACTTCGCCGACCCGCTGTACGTCTTCATGGATGAAGAATACAACCAGTACGAAATCGAAGAAGAAAACCTGGGCGACGCCATCAACTACCTGAAAGACGGTATGGAATGCGAAGCCGTGTTCTACGACGGCAAGGCCATCTCGGTCGAACTGCCGATCACCATCGCACGCCAGATCATCTACACGGAACCGGCCGTCAAGGGCAACACGTCGGGCAACGTCCTGAAGGAAGCCAAGATCGAGAACGCCATCGAGTCGAAGCAGTTCACCATCCAGGTGCCGCTGTTCGTCAACCAGGACGACGTCATCGAGATCGACACCCGTACCGCCGAGTACAAGAAAGTCGTCCGCAACTAAGCCGACGCGCTCTTACGAAAAACGCTGTCCATCGGGCAGCGTTTTTTTTCGACGGTACGTCCGACACGCGCTCATGTCAAATAAGCAAGATCCTGTTATGCTGGAGCATTCACGAGGAGAGTGCATGGACCGCAGGGATTTCGTTCGACTGGGCCTGGCGGCGAGCGCCGCGGCCGGCGTGACTGCGTCGGCAGCGGGCAAGGAACCCGATGCCGTGCTGGACGCCGGCGTGCGCGAGCAGCAGGCGCTGATGGAAACGGGCAAGCTGACGTCGAAGACGCTCGTGCAGCGCTACCTCGCGCGCATCGCGGCCGTCGACAAGGCCGGGCCGCGCCTGAACGCCGTCATCGAACTGAATCCCGACGCCGCCAGGATCGCCACCGACCTCGACCGCGAGCGCAAGGCCGGCAAGGTGCGCGGCCCGCTGCACGGCATCCCCGTCCTGTTGAAGGACAATATCGCGACGGGCGACAGGATGAGCACGAGCGCCGGCTCGCTCGCGCTGGACGGCGTGCGCGCCACGCGCGATGCGTTCGTCGCGG
>NZ_JBKYMO010000679.1:0-2467 GCF_047302915.1 Massilia sp. CT11-108
ACTGGCCGCCGCGCACGTCGAACTGGCGGCCGCGCACGGCGACGCTGGCGCGCTCGTTACCGGTGCCATCGACGAGGCGCAGCGCGTGCTTGTCCAGCGCGAGCCAGCCGCCGCCGGGCAGCGCGGCCAGTTCGTTCGCACCGTGCAGCGCGGGCGGGATGACTTGCGCGTGGGCCGTCGTGGCGAGCAGCGCGGCGTACAGGAGGATCGTTTTCATCAGAACAGGCTCGCTTTCAGGCCGATCTTGTACGTGCGCCCGTAGCGTTCGTACTGGACGTTGTGGCCCTTCACGCCCTGGTACACGTAATAGGTTTCGTTGTTCAGGTTCGCGGCGTCGAACGACAGCTGCCAGCGCTTGCCCAGTTGCCAGGCGAGCGAGAAATCGACCTGCTTCTGCGTGTCGACGATGTGGTCCTGCATCGGGTCGTTCACGTCCCCGCCCAGCTCCAGCAGATACGGCGACTTGTAGTTGACGGCGATGCGCGTGGACAGCGGACCCGCTTCGTACCCCAGCATCAGGTTGGCCATGCGCTTCGCCTGGCCCGGCATGCGGATGCCGCGACCGCCGATGTCGGCGCTGGACGACGTGAGCGTCGCGTTGGCGCCGACGAGCAGGCCGTTGAACGGCGCGGGCAGCATGCGCAGCGGCTGCTGCCACGCCAGTTCGAGGCCGCGCACGTCGGCATCGTCGCCGTTCGCGTATGACGTGGCCGTCGTATAGCCCACCCACCGGCCCGTGCCCGCGAGGTTGGCGGCATACGTGAAATTGCGGATGTCCTTGTAGAACGCATAGGCCGACACGACGCCGCCGCTGCCCAGGATGCGCTCGATGCCGGCGTCGAGGTCGTGTGCTTTCAGCGGCGCGAGGTCCGGGTTGCCGATCGTCGCCTCGGTCGCGCTGGCCAGGCTGATGCCGGGCGCGAGCTGGCTGAAGTTGGCGCGCACGACGGCGTTCGTCCACGCGGCACGCACGCTCGTGGCGCGGTCGATGTCGTAGCGCACCTGCACGCCGGGCAGCCAGTTGGTGTAATTGCGATCTGCGTGGCGCGGCGTGATCGTGGTGCCGGCCACTTCGTTGCCGTCGGCCGCGAAGCGCGTCCGTTCGGCGCGCACGCCGGCCAGGATCGTCCACGGGCCGCGCATGAGGCTCGTTTGCACGTAGCCGGCATCGATGTCTTCGCGCATGCCGTAGTCGTTCAGCGCCGATTCGGCGACCAGGCGCGCTGTGGCGCGATCGAGCCCCGCCACGCGGGCGCGAATCAATGCTGGGTCGAGCGCGGCGCCGATCGTGCCCGGCGCATAGTCCAAGGAGGCGCCGTTCGTGAACGCGGACATCGATGTCGAACCCGGACCCCAGTAGTTGCCGCTCGTGGTTTTGCCGCTGTTGTAGGCCCACTGGTTCGTGTCGTTGTCCTTGTCGCGCCGGATCGCCTTGGCGCCGAATTTCACGTTGCCGCGCCAGTCGCGGGCGTCGACGTCGCGCGCGAGGTCCACGCGCAGCTGGTGCGTGCGGTCGGACGAGTAGCGCTGCTGCAGCGTGATGGCGTTCAGCGCGTAGCTGGCCGGATCGAACACGGCGCCTGGTGCGATCAGGTGCGGCTGCACGCCGTCCGTGAAGCCGATGCCGGCAAAGCTGGACGTGCCGCGGAAACGGCCGTCGTTCAGCGACTCCGGCGTGTCTTCGCTGGCGCGGGTGCCGGCCGCTTCCGCATGGACCTTCCACGCGTCGATGCGGTGGTCGGCGGCGAGGCTGACCGAGCGGATCTCCTGCGTGTACTTGCGCTGGCGGATGCGGCGTTCGACGCGGGCCGTATCCGTCGTTCCCTCGGCCAGCGCGCCGCCCTTGACGTTGCTGACCGTGAGGCGGTCGCGCACCTCGTCGTCCGAAAAGCGCGACAGGAAGCTGCGCAGGGCGACGCTGGTGTCGGCATCGGGACGCCAGTCGACGTTCAGCGCGGCCGCGCGGCGCGTGCGTGCCGGCAGGTAGTCGCGCAATTCGAAGCCGGACAAGCGGTTGCCGCTCCACGCGCCGCCCGTCTCCACGTTGTCCGAGCCGAACCTGCGCTTCTCTCCCGACAGGCCGGCCGCGACGCCCAGCGTCCCGCCCGCGAAGCGCTGCGCCCACAGGGCGTTGGCGGATGGGCTGGTGCGGTGCGTGAGGTCGTCGTGGCTGGCGGCCGTGCCCACGCTGAGCAGGCGGCCCGGCAGGTCGAACGCGGACAGGGTCTTGACGTCGATGCTGCCGCCCAGCGCGTTCGCGTCCTGGTCGGGCGTGAGGGTCTTGGCGACGGCCAGTTCGCGGATCAGGCCCGCCGGCAGCACGTCCAGCGCGACGGCGCGGCGCGACGCTTCCGGCGACGGCACGGTCGCGCCGTTGATGGTGACGCTGTTGTAATCGGCATCGAGGCCGCGCACGACGACGTAGCGGCCTTCGCCCTGGTCGCGCTGCACCGCGACGCCCGGCAGG
>NZ_JBKYMO010000680.1:0-2458 GCF_047302915.1 Massilia sp. CT11-108
CGCTTACTTGGCTGCCGGTTCGGCCGCATCGGCCACCGCCGAGCAGCCCGCCGCTCCCGCGAAAAAAGTGAAGAAGCACCACAAGAAGGCCAAGAAGGCCGCCGCAGCCGACGCAGCCGCTCCGGCCGAACCGGCAGCCAAGTAAGCGAGCGCTCGACGCTCACCCAGGCAGCCTGCGGGCTGCCTTTTTGTTGTCAAAAACCGGGGTCAGAGCCCGGTTTTTGGCAACAGCCTTTAGTCAACAGAGAATTCGGGCAACAAAAAACCCGCCGGACTTGCGTCGGGCGGGTCGTTGTTATTGAGTCCCCCGGACTCAATAACTCCATGCGCAGCCGGGGCCGCGCGGGCGTTGCTGTCGGGTGTATTAAGCCGACAGGGCCTTGATGGCGGCAGCCAGGCGGCTCTTGTGGCGAGCGGCCTTGTTCTTGTGGATGATTTTCTTGTCAGCGATGCTGTCGATGGTCGACACGGACTGCTGGAAGATTTGCGAAGCAGCGGCCTTGTCGCCAGCCTGGATGGCCTTTTTGACGGCCTTGATTGCGGTACGCAGGGTCGAGCGCTGAGCCGAGTTGTGTGCGTTTTGCTTGACTGCTTGACGAGCGCGCTTGCGCGCCTGTGCGGTATTTGCCATGGAATTTCCTAATCGGGGTCAAGTTGCGTTTGCAAACATTCAAACCGGCCCATTCCAGTGCCTGCCAAACGAGTGTCTGCTAACAGAATTCAATACAGCCCTCGATTATAGCGAAGGTTTCAACGAAGGGCAAATCCTGGTTCGTTTTTGTGCAATAGCCCAGCTATAATCGCGGGCTATGAACCTACTCAAGACCCTGGCAGCCATCTCGAGCATGACGATGCTGTCCCGTATCACCGGCCTGTTGCGCGACTCCCTGTTTGCCCGCGCGTTCGGCGCCAGCGATTATACCGACGCCTTCAACATCGCCTTCCGCCTGCCCAACCTGCTGCGCCGCCTGTTCGGCGAAGGCGCGTTCTCGCAGGCGTTCGTGCCGATCCTGGCCGAGTACAAGAGCCAGAAAGGCGACGCCGCCACCCGCACCCTCGTCGACCACGTCGCCAATACGCTCGTGTGGGCGACGCTCGCGACGAGCCTCGTCGGCATCATCGGCGCGCCCGTCGTCCTGTACGTCATCGCCAGCGGCCTCGAAGGCCCCGCGTTCGACGCCGGCGTCGTCATGACCCGGCTGATGTTCCCGTACATCCTGTGCATGTCGTTCGTCGTGCTGGCCGGCGCCGTGCTGAATACCTGGCGCGAATTCAAGATTCCCGCGTTCACGCCCGTACTGTGGAACCTGTCGTCGATCTTCTTCTCGTTGTTCATGGTGAAGTATTTCGACGTGCCGATCTATTCGATGGCGGTGGCCGTGATGGTCGGCGGCGTGCTGCAGGTCGGTATCCAGGTCCCCGCGCTGAAGCGCATCGGCATGCTGCCGCGCCTGTCGATCAATCCGTTCGCCGGTCTGTCCGACCCGGGCGTGCGCCGCATCCTCAAGAAGATGGGCCCGGCCGTGTTCGCCGTGTCGGCCGCGCAGATCAGCCTCCTCATCAACACGAACATCGCGTCGCGCCTCGGCGCCGGCAGCGTCTCCGTGCTGCAGTACGCGGACCGCCTGATGGAGTTCCCGACCGGCATGCTGGGCGTCGCACTGGGCACGGTGCTGCTGCCCAGCCTGTCGAAGGCGAATGCCGACGGCGATCCCGTCGAATACTCCTCCCTGCTCGACTGGGGCCTGCGGTTGACGTTCCTGCTCGCGCTGCCGGCCGCCGTCGGCCTCGCGACCCTGGCCGAACCGCTGATCGCCACCTTGTTCAACTACGGCGCGTTCAACGCCCGCGCCGTCACGGCCGCCACGGCGCCGCTGATGGCCTATGCGGCCGGGCTGCTCGGCATCATCCTCGTCAAGATCCTGGCCCCGGCCTTCTATGCGCGCCAGGACATCCGCACGCCGGTCAAGATCGCCGTCGGCGTGCTCGTCGCCACGCAGTTGATGAACCTCGTGTTCGTACCGGTACTGGGCGTCGCCGGCCTCGCGCTGTCGATCGGTCTCGGTGCGTGCATCAACGCGAGCTTCCTGTTCACGGGCCTGCGCCGGCGCGCGATCTACGTGCCGCATGCGGGCTGGCTGCCGTTCTTTTTCAAAGTCGTCGTGGCAGTCGCGCTGATGGGCGCCGTGGCCTGGTTCAGCCAGGCGCAGCTCGACTGGGCCGCACTGCGTGCCCATCCCCTGCTGCGCGCGGGCGCCCTGTTCCTCATCATCGGCGCCTCCGCCGTCGTGTATTTCGCCGTGCTGCTGGCGCTGGGCTTCCGGCCGCGCCACTTCATGCGCCGCGCTAAGTAGCCGGGGTAGCCTGGCGGTTCTCCGCCTCAGGCTCTTTCTCTTCCTTGTCAGGAGGCGGTGCATCGGCACCCGGCGCATCGGCGCCCGGCGCATCCACGCATGTC
>NZ_JBKYMO010000681.1:0-2442 GCF_047302915.1 Massilia sp. CT11-108
CTGAGCTGCTGCGGCGCGGCGTCCGCGTCGCGTTCCAGCAGCGACGCGGCCATCGCCAGCGGCGACAGCGGGTTGCGCAGCTCGTGCGCCAGCATGGCGAGGAATTCGTTCTGGCGGCGATTGACCGCCTCGGCATCCTCGCGCTGGTACTGGGCGTCGACGGTGGCCAGCACGAGGTGCTCGTTCGCTTCGCGCAGACTGGCCACGTCCGCTTCGAGCGCGCGGATACGGTCCAGCAGCGCGGACTCATCGAAGGAACGTTGTTCCGAAACAGGCGGCTGTTGCTCGTACGTTCCCATCGTCGCCCTCAGTCGCGCGGCCGGCGCCGGGTGGGGAAACCGGACATCAGGGCATCGAATTCCGTCGCATGCGGATCGACCTCGATGCCCTTGTCGGTGATGCGGTACTCGCGCAGCTCGTTGCTGTGGTCCGTGCCGCGCACTTTCACCACCGTCATGAACTTGCAGACGTGTCCCTCGATTTCGGCGAAGCGCATCGACAGCACCGCGTCGGCCAGGAAGCACAGGTTGTCGATCGAGAAGCGCCAGTTCGGCGTGTTGTCCTCGTAGCCGACGGTGACGATGGCGGTGACGCCGCGCCGCGCCAGCAGCGACAGCGTGCGGAGCACGGACAGGCGCAGGTCGTAGCGGAATTCCGGCGCGAGGTACAGGCCGATCTCCGACAGCGAATCGATCACGACGCGCGTCGCGCCCGTGCGCTCGATCGCCTCCGTCAGCTGGTCCAGCAATTCCTCGACCGTGAGCGACAGCGACAGCGATTGCAGCACCGTCACCTGGCCGCCCTGCACCAGCTTGATCAGTTCCGCGTTGTGCAGGCGCGCCGTGTGTTTTTCGAAGAACACGGCGACGCCCTTCTCGCCCTGCGCCGCCCCGGCCTGCAGGAAGCGCGTGCCGAGGATCGTCTTGCCGATCCCCGTGGGGCCGGAGACGAGCATCGTGTGGCCCTGCGGCAGGCCACCGTGCAGCATGTCGTCCAGGCCCGCGACGCCGGTCGGAATGCGGGCCGGATCGGCGGCGATGGTCAGGTAGGCCTCGGGCTGCGGCGTGAGCAGGCGCGGGTAGACGCGGATGCCGTCGTCCGTGATGCGCAAGGTGTGCGCGCCCGCCATGTGGGCCTGGCCGCGCATCTTGACGATGCGGATCTTGCGCACCACCGCGTCCTCGTCCAGGTTGTGCGACAGCGCGATCATGCCGTCGGCCACCGTGATGATCGGGTTGGCCTCGACGTCGGCCTGGCTGTATTCGCCGATCAGGAACGTGGTCGCCTGCCACGTGGCCATGCGCGAACCCAGCTCCTGGACGAAGTGCTGCAGGTCCCACAGGCCCTCGTTGCCGCTGCGCGCCGTCTGCACGACGGAGCGGAACGAATCGACGAACACGAGGCTCGGGCCGAAGTCCTCCACTTCGCGCATGATCCGTTCCAGCACGCCGCTGAAATCGCCGGCGCGCAGGTCGTCGGCCAGGTTGACGTAGCGGACGGCCGGTCCGACCTTGTCCATGTCGAAGAACGAGAACTGCTGCTGGTAGCGCAGCATCTTCAGCGGCGGTTCGCCCAGCACGGTGAAGAACAGCGCGCGCCGCTGTTCGCTCGCGAGCGCGAACATGATCTGGTGCGCGAGCGTCGTCTTGCCGCTGCCGGGCGCACCCGCGATCAGCGTGAACGAAAACTCGGTCAGGCCGCCGCCCAGAAGCACATCGAGCCCTGGCACACCGGTGCTCAGTTTTTCCAGGGTTACTTTTCCGCTCATTGCTTGTGCTCCTCCTGATTCTTTTGCGGCGTGCCGTCCGCACCCGTTTCGGACAGCAGCCGTGCCGTCAACGCGGGGCCGATGAGGGTCCCCAGCTGCCGCACGAACAGACCCATCAATTCATCGTGTGTCGCGGCCGCTTCCTGGGGGTCCGCCGCCGCCAGGTCCTGCTCGAGAGCGGTCAGCAGCAGCGTGCTCGTGCGGCGCGTGGCGTCGACGCTGAGCCACGCCCGCGGCGGCGCCAGCAGGCGCGCCGAGCGCGTGAACAACGCGACGAAACCGCCTTCGCCGATCAGTGGCACCAGTTGCCGGCCCAGGCGCGACCAGGGCCGGATCAGCGGCGCGGCGTGATCGGCGGGAGCCGGTTGCGCTCGGTTTTCGTCTTTATCCATGCAGGGGTGGTGTCGGGGTTGTCATGCCATGCGGCGTGGCCTCGGCTTGGCACGTCCGTTCTACCGATTATAACGTGAATGTAAGGTCAATTTTTTTAATAGAGTGTCAATACGGACAACGTGCGACACGCGGTGCTACCATCGCGTTTTTGTATCGATCATGAGCCGTTCACCATGTTTTTCCGTACCTGTGCCGCTTCCCTGCTCCTCGCCGCCACGTGCGCCGCGCACGCCCAGTCCGCCCCGCCCGTGGCCGAGGCACCGCTGCGCGCCCACCTGTCC
>NZ_JBKYMO010000682.1:0-2438 GCF_047302915.1 Massilia sp. CT11-108
GGCCAGCGCATCCCGCGCCGCATCCATCCATAGGAGAACAGATATGCGAGGTTTGTACCTGGTGACCCCGAACTGGGACGACACCGACCGCCTGCTGGCCGTGACGGAGCAGGCGCTGCGCGCCGGCGCCGCGCTGATCCAGTACCGCCACAAGGATGCGGGGCCGGCGCTGCGCCGCGAACAGGCCTCTGCCCTGCTCGCGCTGTGCCGCCGCAACGGCCGGCCGCTGGTCATCAACGACCACGTCGCGTTGTGCACCGAGCTCGATGCGGACGGCATCCACGTGGGCGGCCTCGATGCGCCGGTGGCGGCGGTGCGGGGGCTCGTCGGCCCGGACAAGATCGTGGGCGCGTCGTGCTACGGCGACCTGGAACTGGCGCGCCGCGCGCAGGGCGCGGGCGCGAGCTATGTCGCGTTCGGCGGTTTTTATCCGTCGCTCGTGAAGAAGTATGCGGTGACGACGCCGCCGGACATCGTCCTGCAGGCCAAGGCCAGCCTGTGCGTGCCGGTGGTCGTGATTGGCGGGATGACGCCGGCGAACGCGCGGCCGCTCGTGTCGCGCGGGGCCGATGTGGTCGCGGCGATCAGCAGCGTGGTGCAGGCGCCGGATCCGTATTCGGCGGCGCGGGAGTTCGTCGGGCTCTTCTGAACCCGACGAACGGTGGAACGCGTTACGCCTTCGCCAGCTTGAACTGCGCCAGTTCACCGGTCAGGTACCCGACCGCCGCCCCGAACTTGTCCTTGTAATTGGCCTTGATGAGCGGCTCCAGCGTGCCCTTGACACCGGCGTGGATGCCGCCCCAGTCGCCCGGATGCTGGAAGTTGCTCATGATGTAGGTCCAGCCATTGACGTCGTCGACGGCATGCAGGCCCGTCGACTCGCCGCCCGCCGGCACGGACAGCAGGCGAGAAAGCTGCTTCGTGTCGACGTTGTACGCCCACAGGAAGTTGTTCACGTGCTGGCTGCTGTCCTCGCCGATGAACAGCGTGCGCATCTTTTCCGAAAACTTCAGGTTGTCCGGGTTGCCCACCTTGTCCGGGTTGGCCGTGTTGCCGAGGGCGTCGGCGGCGATGTCTTCGCCGACCAGCAGCGCCTTCGTATCCGCCGGCATCCACTCGCTGTTGATGGCGTTGCCGGCCGTGTCCTTCTGGCCGCCCTTCAGGTTCAGCATCATGACGGCGCCCGCGTTCAGCGCCTTCGGGATCGAGATGCCGTTGCCCGGCACGTTCAGCGCGTTACCGGCGACCATCGAGCTCTGGCAGTTCTGCAGGGCCGAGTAGACGATCTTGTCCTTGATGTTGACGGTGGTGCCTTCCATCTTCGTGAAGCCCATCGATGCGCCGACGAGGGCGGCGTAGCGGTGCGTCTCCAGGAACGCGGCCGCCTTTTCCATGCCGGCCTTCACCTTGATCCACTCGACGCGGCCGTTGGCGGTGACCTTCGTGTAGGTGGCATCCGCCGGGTCGGTGGTCTTGACGTCCATGATGTCGGCCGGTTTCAGCGACGCGGCCAGCGAGCGGATCTCGGCGCTCGTCGCGGCACCCAGCTTGATCCACGTGAGCGGTGCGGCGGCTGCGGCCGGGTCCAGCGAGAAGCCGGTACCGACCTTGGCCACGTACAGCGTGCCCGCCGACAGGTCTTTTTCCTTGTCGGCCACGAACGCGAAGTAGCCGCTGTTGGTGGCGTCGTCGCCCATGATCACGGTGCGGTTGTCCGGCATGACCTGCACCAGCTCGTGCGAGATGCGGCCGAGGCAGTAGTGCTTCTTGATCGATGCGGTGCCGTCCGCGTTGACCGTCACTTCCGGCAGGTGGCCGTAGTTGTACGGGTTCGCCTTCGTCTCGTCGCCGTACAGGTTCTTGCTGAAGGCCTTGAATTGCGCATCGGAGGCGGCGAGGTAGGCGTTCGGCTCGTACTCCTCGCTCGACAAATGGGTGCCCCACGGCGACAGGCTCGCGCCGCACGTGATCCACAGGCCGTTCACGCTGGAGGTGTCGACGTTGTGGTACTTCACGAGCGTCAGCTTGCCGGTGGTCTTGTCCTGGTCGAGGGTCAGCACGGCGATCGGCGACGGCAGCCGGCCGTACATGTCGGTCTTGCCGTCCTGCGCCCACGTCGTGTACTCGAACTGCACGACGGCGAACACGGTATTGCCCTTCACGCCCGCCACGTTCGCGTTCGGCACCGTCAGCAGCGACGTGCCGTCCGGCGAGTCCGAGAAGAACTGGCGCTCCTTGCCGGCGACGGTGGTGTCGACGATCGGCTTGTTGTTGATGTCGTAGTAGCCGCCCGCGAGGATGGTGCCGCCGCTGCCGTTCGGGACCATGTCGCCCGTGATGAAGAACGGTTGATACGACAGCTTGAAATCGAGCTTGCTGCTGTCGCTGAAGTTGACCGTCATCGTCGAGCCGACGGAGGTCGTCGCCATCGCGGCGGC
>NZ_JBKYMO010000683.1:0-2438 GCF_047302915.1 Massilia sp. CT11-108
CACCACGCGTTCGCGCGGCATCGCCAAGGAAAAAACCGTCACCGTCGCGGAAGACCCCCACCCGCCGCGCCCGCCGCGCTGGCGATCGAAGGCGAGATCGCGTCGCGCCGCACGATGCCGGTGTCGCCGCCGACCATCCCGCACGTCTGGAACTACAAGCTGGCGTTCCTCGCGCCGGAAGGCACGATGGTGCAGGCCGGGCAGCCCATCGCCGTGTTCGAATCCACCGAGGTGATGAACCAGCTGATCTCGCTGCAAGGCACGCTGAAGGAACGCGAGCGGGCGCTGGACAAGCTGCAGCTGGACCAGGCCGAGGCCGACCGCGCCGGCGTGCTGGCGCAGGCCGAGGCGCAGAGCAATGCCGAGAAGGCCGCGCGCAAGGCGACCATGCCGAAGGAACTCATTCGCCGCGTCGACTACGACAAGCTGGTGATCGACCGCGCCGAAAAGGCGCAGCTGGCGAAACTGGCGCAGGCCCAGTACGAGGCGCAGCGGCGCGCGCGCCAGGCCGAGCGCGCCGGCCTGCAGTCCGACGCGGCGCAGTTGCGGGCCAAGATCGCCACCCTCGTCAAGGGGCAGTCGGCGTTGACCGTCGTGGCGCCGCGGCGGGGCCTGGTCCTGCATCGCGTCGGCTTCAACGGCGAGAAGTTCGCCATCGGCAGCCAGGTCTGGATAGGCCTGTCGGTCGCGACGCTGGCCGATCCGGACCAGCTGGGCGTCAACGCCCGCGTGCCGGAAGCGCAGGCGGCGGGCGTGCGGAAGGGCCAGGCGGCGCGCGTCATCGTGGCCGGTACGCGGCAGACACTGGCGGCGCACGTGACGGGCCTGGGACGCGCCTTCCACAGCAAATCGGCGGCGCAGGCGGTCGTCATACGCGACGTCGAGCTGGAATTCGACGCGCCCGCGAAAGACCTGAAGCCCGGGGCCGCCGCCAACACGCCGTTGACGGTGCCGGGCAGCGGCTGGTCGAGCCGCGTCTTGGTGGACATGGTCGCGGACGGCAGCACCGTCACGAAAGGCCAGGTCGTGGCCCGTTTCGATGCCCCGCAGGCGCGCGCGGAACTGTCGCAGGCCGACCTCGAACTGCTGCGCAAGGCGCTGGCCGAGGAGGCGAATCGCCAGAATGCGGCCGTCGAGAAAGGCGTACTGGCCGGCGACCGCGCGAAGCTCGAGGACGACCTGGGCCTCGCGCGCCGCTATGCGAACGTCGACCTGTCCGTCTTCGCCCGCAACACGATCCTCGATGCGCTGGCCGACGTCGGCTTCCTCACCAAGAAGCGCACCTACCTGGACTGGAAAGGCGGGCAGGCGCAGGCCCGCGCCGCCGCGCAGGACGCCGTGCTGCACTCGCAACGCGACAGCGTGGCGCAGAACGCGGCACAGCAGCGCAGGAGCCTGGACGCGCTGGAACTGGTGGCGCCGCACGACGGCGTGTTCCTGCTGGCCGCGCGCTGGGACGGCGCCAAGCCGCAGGTCGGCGCCAACCAGATGGCGGGCGAGCCGTTCGGCGCCCTGCCCGACCTCGACAAGCTCGTCGCCCACTTCAGCGTGGCCGAGGGCCAGGCCTACGGACTCAAGCCGGGCCTGCCCGTGCGCGTGCGCCTGGCCGGCACGGGGACAGAACTGGACCTCACGGTGACGCGGGTCGGCAGCAGCGCCAGCGTCATCTCGCCCGAGTCGCCCGTCAAGTACAGCGATTTCGACGCCGCCATCGGCACCGACACGGCGCGCAAGCTGGGACTGAAACCCGGCCAGGCGCTGCACGGCACGGTGCACCTCGTGACGCAGGCGGCGGCGCTGACGGTGCCGAACATCGCGCTCGTGCAGGACGGCGCCGCCTACGCCGTGTACACGGCCGATGGCGGCCGCACCGTGAAGCACAAGGTCGAGCTGGGCCGGCGCGGCCCGGTGCGCAGCGAAATCAGGAGCGGCCTCGCGTCCGGCGCGCGCATCCTGCTCCTCCCTCCAAAAACGGACAAGTCATGAACCGTGCACTCCTGCTGGAAGCCGTCGCCGAACTGAAACGCCGCAAACTGCGCACCGGCCTCACCCTGCTGGGCATGATCTTCGGCGTGGGAGCCATCGTCGCCATGCTGGCCGTGGGCGAAGGCAGCAAACGCGAGGCGCTGCGCCTCGTCGCGGAACTGGGCCTGAACAACGTCATCGTCGAGAGCAAGGGCAACACGGACGAACAGTTGAAGGACATCCGCACCCGCTCGCTGGGCCTGTCCGCGGCCGATGCCGCGGCGGCGCTGTCCGTCGTACCGGGCGCGCAGTCGGTGGCGCTGAAAAAGGAGATCAAGGTCGACCAGCTGATCGTCGGCGACCGGGTCGTGAGCGGGCGCGCGTTCGCCGTGTCGCCGGCGTATGCGGACCATGGCCACCTGCAGCCACACGTGGTTGACTTTCACGCGCTGGCCGACCGCACGCCCAGCAAG
>NZ_JBKYMO010000684.1:0-2431 GCF_047302915.1 Massilia sp. CT11-108
TTGGAGCCCTGCACGGCCTCGTCGAGCCGGAACACGGCCACCGTGCGCGCCAGGCCCAGGCGATCGTGCGCATGGACGAACTCACGCAACAGGGTTCGCGCATGGTGGAAGAAGCGGCGCTGGCCGCGCGCGCGCTGCAGCAGCAGGCGCTGGGCCTGGCGCGCACGGTGGCCGTGTTCCGGCTCGACGAGGCCGTGCAGGGCTCCAATGAAACGGCCCCGCCAGGGACGCATATGCTGCGTCCCGGCAGGGCCGGGCGTTCTTACCTCCGGCTGGCATCCAGCCGGGGCAAGAATCGCTGAATACCGCGGCGTTACGCGTGGGCGGAGGCCGCCCATCCTACGTAGGGCGGGCATTCGAGGCCGGGGGCCTCAAATGAATCGTGCCCGCGCGGCAGGTCACTCGTAGTCTTCGATGGGTGCGCAGCCGCAGAACAGGTTACGGTCGCCATACGCGTTGTCCGCGCGGCCGACCGGCGGCCAGTACTTCTTCTTGCGCAGCGACGGCACCGGGAAGGCGGCCACTTCGCGCGAATAGGTGTGCTGCCAGTCGTCCGACGTGACGACTTCCGCGGTGTGCGGCGCGCCCTTCAGCGGGTTGTCCATGCGGTCGTACTCGCCGCGCTCCACTTTCACGATCTCCGCGTGGATGCAGATCATCGCTTCGATGAAGCGGTCCAGCTCCGCCTTCGATTCCGACTCGGTCGGCTCGATCATCAGCGTGCCCGGCACCGGGAAGCTCATGGTCGGCGCGTGGAAGCCGAAGTCCATCAGGCGCTTGGCCACGTCTTCGTTGCTGATGCCGGTGGCATCCTGCAGCGGGCGCAGGTCGATGATGCACTCGTGCGCGACGAGGCCGTCGTGGCCCGTGTACAGCACCGGGTAGTGCGGCGCCAGGCGGCGCGCGATGTAGTTGGCGTTCAGGATCGCCGTCTCCGTCGCCGCCGTCAGGCCATCCGCGCCCATCATCGCGATGTACATCCACGAGATCGGCAGGATCGATGCCGAGCCGTAGGCGGCCGAGCTGACGGCGCCGATGCCGGCTTCGTTCCGCTGGTAACCCGTCGAGGCCTGGTTCGGCAGGAACGGCACGAGGTGTTCGGCCACGGCCACCGGACCGACGCCGGGACCGCCGCCGCCGTGCGGGATGCAGAAGGTCTTGTGCAGGTTCAGGTGGCTGACGTCGCCGCCGAACAGGCCCGGACCGGCGACGCCCACCAGCGCGTTCATGTTGGCGCCGTCGACATACACCTGGCCGCCGTGCGCGTGCACGATCTCGCACAGTTCCTTGATGCCTTCCTCGAACACGCCGTGCGTGGACGGGTAGGTGACCATGACGCACGCCAGGTTGGCGCTGTGTTCCTCGGCCTTCTTCTTCAGGTCGGCGAGGTCCACGTTGCCGTTGGCGTCGCACGCGGTCACGACGACCTTCATGCCCACCATGTTGGCCGACGCCGGGTTGGTGCCGTGCGCCGACGACGGGATCAGGCAGATGTTGCGGTGGCCTTCGCCGCGCGACTGGTGGTACTTCTGGATGATCAGCAGGCCCGCGTACTCGCCCTGCGAGCCGGCGTTCGGCTGCAGCGACACGCCGGCGTAGCCCGTGACGGCGCACAGCATCGCTTCCAGCTGGCCGATCATCTCGCGGTAGCCGACGGTCTGCTCATCCGGCGCGAACGGGTGGATGTTCGAGAATTCCGGCCACGTCACCGGGATCATCTCGGACGTCGCGTTCAGCTTCATCGTGCACGAACCCAGCGGAATCATCGTGCGGTCGAGCGCCAGGTCCTTGTCGGCCAGCGCGCGCAGGTAGCGCAGCATCTCGTGCTCGGCGTGGTAGCGGTTGAACGTCGGGTGCGTCAGGTAGGCGCTCGTGCGGGCCAGCGCGGCCGGGTAGGCGTCCTGCGCGTCCTTGTCCAGCGTGTCGAAATCGACGTCGGCGCCGCCGAAGATTTGCACCAGCAGGGCGATGTCGTCGCGGCCTATCGTCTCGTCCAGCGAGATGCCCACGTGGCGCGCATCGATGCGGCGCAGGTTGACGCCGTGGTCGTTGGCCACGCGGTGGATGTCGTCGGCGTTGTCGGCGATGACGGTGATCGTGTCGAAATACGATTCATTGGCCAGCTGGAAGCCGAGGCCCTTCAGCGCGGTGGCGAGGATGCCGGTGTAGCGGTGCACGCGGCGGGCGATCTGTTCCAGGCCTTGCGGGCCGTGGTAGACGGCGTACATCGAGGCCATCACGGCCAGCAGGACCTGCGCCGTGCAGATGTTCGACGTCGCTTTTTCGCGGCGGATGTGCTGCTCGCGCGTCTGCAGCGCGAGGCGGAACGCGGGGTTGCCCTGGGCGTCGATGGTGACGCCGGCGAGGCGGCCCGCCATGCTGCGCTTGTACTCGTCGCGCGTGGCCAGGTAGCCCGCACGCGGGCTACCTG
>NZ_JBKYMO010000685.1:0-2429 GCF_047302915.1 Massilia sp. CT11-108
ATGCCGTGCCGCTGACCGGGCCGGCGGGTACCGTGCCGGGGCCGAACTGCGTGTCGGGCGACGCCAGCACCGTGCCGGACGCCTGCGCGTCGCCGCCCCCGTCCTTGGGGAAGAAATTCATCGACAGTTTGGATACGAATCCCATGCGAGCTCCAGTACAGAACCTGTTTTTAATTGTTGAACGATCAGCGTGCGACCTGCAGGAAGCGGTCCTCGCGCGCGAGGGCGACGAGCGACAGCGGCGTCCAGTCCTGGCCGTCGGCGTCGCGCAGGCGGCCGTCAAGAGGCGTCATGTCGGCCGCGTGGCGCAGGCCGACGACCTTCGCCACGAGCAGCGCGCACGGAAAGCCGAGGGCGGGTCCGAACGTCACGAGCCGCGTGCCGGGCGTTGGCGCCGCCTCCGGATCGAAATAGCGCGCCAGGTCGACGACGCCCAGCAGGTTGCCGCGCACGTTCGCGAGGCCGAGATACCAGGGCTGCGTGAGCGGCACGGCGGCCAGCGGCGGCAGCGGCACGATCTCGCCCGCTTCGACGAGGTCGAGCAGGTAGCGCACGCCGCCGATCTCCACGCCCAGCTGGTGCGCGCGCGCGCCGCTGCTCGTGCGCGCGGCCTGCATGCGCTCGAGCAGCTGTTCCTGGTACTGGCGCAGGCGCGCGCGCCGGGCCGCGCCCTTCTGTCCGGCGGCGTCGCTGACGTCCATCTCAGGCGCCGAGCGTGGCGATCGTGGCCAGCAATTTCGCCGGATCGACCGGCTTGACGAAATAATCCTTCGCGCCCTGGCGCATGCCCCAGATACGGTCGGTTTCCTGGTTCTTGCTGCTGCAGATGATGACGGGGACGGACGCCAGCTCCGGATCGCGCGCGATCGAGCGCGTCACCTGGAAGCCGTTCGCGCCGGGCATCACCACGTCCATCAGGATCAGTTCCGGACGATCGGCGCGGATCTTGGCCAGCGCCTCCTCGCCGTTGTCGGCGGTGGTGACGGTGAAGCCGTTGCGCACGAGGATGTCGGTCAGGTAGTAACGTTCGGTCGGGGAATCGTCGACGATCAGGATTTTTTGTATGGCCACGGTGGGCTCCGCAACGTTGGAATCAGGCAGCCGCGTCGGTCCGGCCCTGCGCATGGTCGCGCACGGCCGCCAGCAGGCTGTCCTTGGAAAAAGGTTTGGTCAGGTAGGCGCTCGATCCGACCATCGCGCCGCGCGCACGGTCGAACAGGCCGTCCTTGGAGGACAGCATGATGACCGGCGTGGCATGGAATTTCGCGCTCTTCTTGATCAGCGCGCAGGTCTGGTAGCCGTCCAGGCGCGGCATCAGGATGTCGCAGAACACCAGGGACGGATGATGGTCGTTGATCTTGGCCAGCGCGTCGAAGCCGTCTTCGGCCAGTACCACGCGGTAGCCGGCCTGCGTCAGGAAGATTTCGGCGGACCGACGGATCGTGCTGCTGTCGTCGATCACCATGATCGTCAGGCCTGTCGGTTGCGTCGTCATATTCGTTTCACTTCAGCATGAACCCGCAAGATAGCATAGGGGCTGCGGCTTGTGCATGAAGTGTTGCGATACGTCAACTTGCCGTATGACGACTCATTGACGGGATGACACGAAACATTGGCGGGACGTTATTTCACGTTGATGAATCGACAAAGAACCGCTCAGATCGCGGTCATTTCGAAGTCGTCCTTGCGCGCGCCGCATTCCGGGCACGTCCAGTTCATGGGCACGTCGGCCCAGCGGGTGCCCGGCGCAATGCCGTCGTCCGGTGCGCCGGCGGCTTCGTCGTAGACCCAGCCGCAGATCAGGCACATCCACGTCTGGTACACCTGTGTTTCAGTACTCACTTCGATTTCCTCTTTTCGGTTCAGATAAAATGACAGGGAAAGGTATAGTATTCTACCCGCTGTGCAAAACCAAACGTCTCCACTCATCCTCACGTTCGGGCCCGCCGACCCGGTCGGGGCGCTGGGCATCCAGTCCGACGTGACCGTCTTCGCCATGCATGGCTGCCACGCCCTCTCGGTCGTGACGGGTTTGCTCGTGGCGGATTCCGCGCGCGTGGACGACATCCAGCCGACCGACCACTCGCTCGTCGTGGAACAGGCGCGCATGCTGCTCGAGGACATGCCCGTGGCCGCCATCAAGGTCGGCACCCTGGCCAGCCTGGAGCAGATCGCGGCGGTGGCGGAGATCGTGTCCGACTATGCCGACGTGCCGCTCGTGCTCGACCCGTTCACGTCGTCGCTGCCCGATTGCGGCCCGCGCGACGACGACATGCTGACCCTCATCCATCAACTGCTCGTGCCGCAGGCCAGCGTCTTCATGCTGTCGCAGCCG
Organism: Massilia sp. CT11-108; assembly: GCF_047302915.1. Classification (NCBI taxonomy): domain Bacteria; kingdom Pseudomonadati; phylum Pseudomonadota; class Betaproteobacteria; order Burkholderiales; family Oxalobacteraceae; genus Massilia; species Massilia sp. CT11-108. The sequence continues at coordinate 2,336 of NZ_JBKYMO010000685.1, forward strand.
GAACTGGCGCGCCTGGCCGACTGCTGGCGCGACCCGGGCAGCATCGCCACCGTCGCCGAGGACGCGGCGGAGCTGACGGGCCTCGGCTGCGGCC
>NZ_JBKYMO010000686.1:0-2418 GCF_047302915.1 Massilia sp. CT11-108
GTGCCGCGCGATGCGTTCTGCGGCGCCGTCGAGGGCTGCGTCGCGGCCTTGCGCTGCCGGCTGGAGCGCGAGGAACACGAGTTGTTCCCGCTGGCGCGCGCGGCGGTCGGCGGCGATGCGTGGTTCGCGATCGCGAACCAGATGCTCGCGCACGATGCGTACGCACAAGAGCACCGCGCCGATCCGCGCCGCCTGCGTCACGAACTGGTCGGGCATGCCGGCCACGATGTGCATGGGCGACGGCATGCGACGCTGACCGCGGCCCACTGACACTATCGATATTGTTAGTGGGAAATGATGAACAATTGCTCGCACGCGCCAGGCTGGTGTCACGAGGCCATCAGGGTTCTTTGCTATGATGGCGATTTTGGAAGTGCGATTTCATCATGTTCGAGTTCCTATTCAAGCGGCCGGGCGACAAGCCCGGCGACAAGCCGGCCGGGCAGGGAGGACAGGCGGGGGCGCAAGCGGAACCGTCCGCGTCCGCCGCCACGCATTCGTCCAACCATCAACGCGTGGCCCAGGCTGAAAAGCTGGGCCGCATCGGGGATGATGAAGCCGCCGCGGTGGAATTCATCCTCCAGTGCGAATTTTCCGAACTGCGGCTTGCAGCCGCCGAGTTCGTTCACAGCCCGGCGCTGATCGAGCGTGTGCATACCGCGATGCGCAATACCGATCGCCGCGTCGCCAAACTGATGCAGTCGCGCCTCGACGCGCACCGTCACCGCGAAGCCGAGCACCGGCGCGCACAGGCCGCCGTCGAGCAGGCCGAATCCCTCCTCAAGGATGCGTTGCTGACCCCGAACCACGTGGCCGAGCTGGACCGCAGATGGTCCGTGATCTCCGCGCCCGAACTCGATGCCACGTTCCAGACCGCGCGCGCCGCGCTGGCCCGGCGCCTCGAAGCGCAGGTGGCCCTGCAGCGCGCCATGATCGACCGCGTGGCTGCCTTGCGCCAGCTGGGCGGCGCCGGCCTGTCGTCAGCGGAACTGGGGCAGCGTCTGGATGTGCTGGCACAGGAACAGGACGAGGCCCTGCGTTCGCCCGAACACCCGTCGCTGCCGCGTGCCCTCGTCGCCGAATTCGCGGCCGGGATGGAGAAGCTGCGCGCCGGCATGCAGGTGCAGGAAGCCGGCCAGGCCGCGCGCGCCGCGCGCGCCGCATTCATCGACGCCCAGCAGGCGAAACCGGTTGCCGAGCTGAATGCGGAGACGCTGCGACGCGAATGGAAAGCGCTGCCGCATCTGCCCCAGGACGAGCAGGCCGCCGAACTGCAGCGCCGCTTCGACGCTCTGCTGGCCACGGTGCCGCAGGCCGAGCCACGCAAGCCGAAGGAGCCGCGCGAGCCCAGGCCGGCGCAGGAAGGCGCCGTAAAAGCCCCCGCCAGGGAAGGCATGAAGGACAACAGGCCGCGCGGTGCGGACCAGCATTTCATCGATACGATGGATGCGATGGAAGCCGCCCTGCAACAGGGCTCGCTGGGCGCCGCCGCCGACCACGACAAGACGCTGAAGGACGCGCGCGAAAAGGGCATGCGCCTGACGCCCGCGCAATCCGACCGCCTGGCCCACCTGCGGGCCGAGCTCAAGCGCCTGTCCGACTGGGCGCGCTGGGGCGGCAACGTGTCGCGCGAGGAACTCATCAAGACAGTCGAGGCCTTGCCCACGCAAAACCTGGCGATGAGCGAGCTGGCCAAGAAGGTCGGCAGCATGCGCGACCGCTGGAAGGCGCTCGACAGCCTGTCCGGCGCCGCGCCGAAGAGCCTGTGGGAGCGGTTCGACGCCGCCTGCACGACTGCCTATGCGCCGGCCGCTGCCCACTTCCGCCACCTGGCCGACGAGCGCCATGCGAACGCGGCACGCGGCCAGGCGCTCGTCGAGGAAGCGCAAGCCGAGATCGCGCGCCTGCGCGAGGGCAGCGTCGAGTGGAAGCACGTGGCGGGCACGGTGCAGCGGCTGCGTCTCGCGTGGAGCCACCTGGGCGCCATCGACCGCAAGGAAAAGAAGCGCCTGGACGCCTTGTTTGCCGATGCGCTGAACGTGCTGCAGGGGCCGCTCGAAGAGCAGCGCAAGGCCGAGATGGCCGAGCGCGAAGCCATCATCGAGGAAGCCGCCGCCATCGATCCGCACGACCGCCACGCGATCGACACGATGCGCGCCCTGCAGCAGCGCTGGCAGGACCATGCACGCTCGCTGCCGCTCGAACGCAAGAGCGAGCAGGCGCTGTGGCAGCGCTTCCGCGCCGTGTGCGACGACGTGTTCCAGCGCCGCAAGGAAACGATGCACGAGGCCGACATCGAGCGCCGAGCGCACGAGGCCGCCAAGGAAGCCATCAGCGCGCGCCTGGAAGCGGCGGCGGACAGCGTCACGCCGGCCACGGTCGGCAAGCTGCTGCGCGAGGCGCAGGCGGAATGGCAGG
>NZ_JBKYMO010000687.1:0-2403 GCF_047302915.1 Massilia sp. CT11-108
CGTGTGCAGGCGCTCGACGCCGTCGTCGCCGCGGACCGTCACCGCGCGCTGCCCGGCCGTGTTCAGCGCTTCCTGCATCGCCGGCGACAGCCTGGTGCCGAAGAATCGTTCCGGATCGGGGCGGCGCGAAATGATGGTACCGCGCGCGTCCGCCGTCGCCAGCACGGAACCGGGCGGCAGGTTGATGTCGTTGATGAAGGTGTCGAGCCCTTCCAGGTCCATCGCCGCGAACACGACGGCGAGGACTTTCCCGCTGCGGTCGATGACGGGATAGGTGAGGTTGATCGTGTGCTTCTTGATGACGCGGCCGAACACGTAGTCGCCGGCAATGAACCTGCGTTCCGACATGGCGCGGCGGAAGTGGCTGCGGTCGCCCAGGTTGACGGGGTGAAGCAGCGGGACGGCGCTGCAGGTGACGTCGCCGTTGAGCTGGATGAGGCCGAAGTTGACGAAGCCCTCGTTGCGGTCGAGGACGTCGGACAGCAGCGACGTGCATTTCGCCGTGTCGCCCATCAGGTCCGGGACGCTGGCCAGGTCGACGAGGATCTGGCGCGCACCCTCGATCGACTGGGCTTCGTTGGCGGCCGCCATGCCCGTCAGACGGCGCAGGTTTTCTTCCGATGCCTTGATGGCATGTTCGCGTTCGCGGATCCCGGACAGGATCGTCATCACCGCCAGCGGCGTGATCGCCAGCGCGACCAGCAACATGAGCCGGCTGCGCAGGCTGTTCAGCCGGAAGCGGCTCAAGCCAGATGTCATTTGTCTATCTTCAATCTGCCGCCTTTTGGGCAACAAACGCATTCCCAAATTCGATGATCCTGCGGATGCCTTCGCGCAAGGTCGTCACGTCGTCCGAAATATAGCCGAGCCGGATGTAGCCGGGCACGCCCAGCGCCTCGCCCGGCATGACCGCCACCCTCTGTTCCTCGAGCAACGCTTCGGCAAAGCCGACCGTGTCCAGCGTCAGGCTGCGCACGTCTCCCCACAGGTACGGACCGGAGGCCGGCGCGTGCATGACGATCCAGGGGACCTCGGCAAACAGCCGCACCGCCAGGTCGCGCCGGTCACGGTAGTCCGCCATCATCGCGCGCGGCGCACCGGTCGCGAACGCGACGTGGGCGGCTACCTGCGACAAATGCGGCGCGGCCGCCGTGATCGGGCCTTGCAACGTCTGCATCGCGTTGACCACTTCGGCGGGCGCCAGCGCGAAGCCGACCCGCCAGCCCATCATGGCGTAGCTCTGCGAGGCCGAAAACAGCGTTACCACGCCGATGTTCCGCCAGTCGCACAAGGCCGCCAGGCTGGTGTGTCCGCCATCGAAGATCAGGTGTTCGTAGCTTTCGTCGACGATCACCCGGGCCCCGATGCGCTCCACCCATGCACGAAGGTGTTCCAGTTCCCGGCGAGTGTACACCTTGCCGGTGGGATTGTGCGGGTTATTGATGATGACGATGTCCGGCTTGCCGAGGCCGTCGAGCAGTGCCGGCGTGATTTCCTCAGGGAGATCGGCCAGGATCGTCCGCAGGCCCAATAGTTGTGACGTAGCAACATACGCCGGCCAGTGGGGCTTGAAGATCAGGACGGTGTCGTACGGATCGCTCAACGCATACAGCGCTTCGTACAACCCCTGCTTGGCGCCGTTGGTGACGATGATCTCGTCCGTGCCCGCGTCGATGTCGTTTTCCTTTTTCAGCTTGGCCGCCAGCCGGGTCCGCACGTCCAGTGCACCGACCACGCTCGTGTACGGCATGATCCGTTCGCGCTCGATCGCCGCCGCCACCGCGTCCAGCACCGGCCGCGGCGCCGGGAAGTGCGAGATGGCGATGGAGAAGTCGATCACGGTCTCGCCCTGGCTGCGCAAGGTTTCCACGCGGCCGTGCATGGCGGTGGTGGCGAGCGGGCGGGAGGAAGCAATCCGGGCAGAAATTTTCATTTTTTGTTCTCTTGGGATGGTGTTATTGAAAAGTTATGACGCACGGTGCAACGGCTGGGTGTTGCCTGATTGTACTAAATCGGCAGAACGATGCCGCACTGGTGGAAAATAGCGCGGAGGAAACGGGGGAGCGGCGGGCGCCGCGCGGCGCGGGATTCTGGTACGGTGATTGCAAAGTGAACCATTCGGGAGAACACCATGCAGCAAGCCATCGTACGCACCTTCAAGCACGTGACGGCCGCCGAACTGGCGCGTGCCGAACTGCTGGACGCGGGCATCGCGGCCGACGACGTCGCGATCGACGTCCGCATCGACGAGACCGGTCCCGTGCAGGGCAATTTCACCGTCGGCGATGCGCCCGCGGTGACGGGCAAGACGGCCTATTCGCACACGTACGCACCGGTGGCGCAGGACGACGTGCGCGACTGCCAGGTCACTGTGAACGCCGCCGACGCCGCGCTGGCCGAGCG
>NZ_JBKYMO010000688.1:0-2387 GCF_047302915.1 Massilia sp. CT11-108
GCTGCAGGAACCGGTGCCGCGCGCCGCCGCGGCGGTGTCGGGTGCGCGCGGACGCGTGTCGTCGACCTCCACGTGGCGCCCCGCGGCGGCGCGCGGCACCGGTTCCTGCAGCAGCGGCAACGCGGCCTGGAACTGCGGTTCGGCGGCGAAGCGGCGCTGCATCGGCCGGTCGTGCAGCAGGCAGGACAGCGCCAGCAAACCCATGCCCTGGTGGTGCGCCATGAATGCGCGCACGATCGCATGGGCCTGGCCCGCGGGCCGCCGTGCCGGCGTGTAGTCGACGGCTTCATAGAAACCGTAGCGGCCCGTGAAGCCCAGCTGCGCCATGCGTTCCAGGTTGGCGCACGCGCGCTCCGGCTCGACCATCAGCGCCAGCAGCGCGGCATACGGCGCGACGACGAGGTCCTCGCCCGATACCCGTTGCGTGCAGCGCCGTGTACCCACCTCGGGTATGCCGAAGGCGCGGTACTGGTAATGCAGTGCGGCGTCCATCGCGTTGTAGCCGGATGCCGCAAAGCCCCACGGCACGTCGCGGCGGCGGCCGTATTCCGCCTGCGCGCGGACGATGCCCCGGTACGTCCGGTCCAGCAGCGTGTCGCGGTACGCCGGCATCACCAACAGCGGCGCCAGGTAGTCGTCCAGCGCGCCGTCCAGCGACAGCAGCACCGGGTGGCCGTACGCGCGGCACATCTGGCGGCCTAGCGCGGTCCAGTGTTCCTGCGGCAGCTGGCCGCGCGCGATGCCGGTGAAGCTGGCCAGGCGGGCATTCGATGCGAGCAATCCCGTGTCCGCGTCGGCCAGCAGACCGAAATCCATGTCCGCGCGCGCACGCGCGGCGCGGGCCAGTTGCGCGATCTTCTGCAGGCGCACCCGCGCGTTCGTGCTGCCTTCCTCGACAAGCCCGGCCAGCAGCAGCTGGCGCGTGCGCTCGTCCGGTTCCAGGTCGTCGCCCGGCGCCTTCATGCCGAAGCCGGCCAGCTCGCGCACCGTCGGGATGCGGGTGAGGCTCGAATCGATCACGTATTCCTGCACGACGCGCATCCACGGCGCCATCGCCAGCAGGTCCGCCTGCGCGGCCGCCGTTTGCCGCGCCAGCCTGCCGGTCCAGTCGCGCAGCTGCGGATCGGCGTCGTCGGGCACGGCGGCGCACAACGCCTCGGCGTCGCGCGCCAGCGTCTGCAGGCAATCGGCGAGGCCCGGCAAGGTGCCCGCATTGCGGCAGCGCTCCGGCGAGAGGTGCAGGCGCAGCGCGGCGATCGCCTCGCGCACGGCGGGCACGGCGTGTTCGTCGGCGACGTCGAGCGTGTCGCGGATGCCGTCCAGTGCGCGGCTGGAGGCGATGGGCTCATCGGCCAGCCGCTCCAGGCCGGCGGCCAGCGTGAGCAGGTGCGCCGCCAGGTTGCCGCTGCCGGCGATAGCCGTGGACAGCGGCTCCAGCGTGCGCGTATCGTACGCGTCGTGGAAGTGGCCGCGCTGGCGTTCCAGCCGGCCCATCGTCTGGAGTGTCGCGCGCGTGCGCGCCAGCAGGTCGCCCGTGGGCGCGTAGCCGAAGTCCCATGCCGTCATGTTGGCCAGCAGCGCGAAGCCCATGCTTGCGGGCGACGTGCGATGCGCGACGACGGGGGCCGGGTGTTCCTGCAAGTGGTCGGGCGGCAGCCAGTTGCTCTCCGCCGTGACGTGGTCTTCGAAGAATGCCCACGTGCGGCGCGCCGTCGTGCGCAGGAAGCGGCGCTGCGCATCCGCCAGGTGCGGTGCGTGACGCGCGGCCGGCAGGCTGACCCACCATGCGACCACGGGCGACAGGAACCACAGCAGCAGCAGGGGCGCTGCCGCGAACAGCGCGAGCGGATTCGCAAAGCTGAGCAGCACGGCGACGCCGACCGCGAACGCGGGCGCGAACCACATGTTCTGCCAGTTCGACTCCATGTCCGTGCTGGAGCGCGACAGCGTGGGCGCGCGCCACTCCAGGCGCAGCCGTTTCGACACGAGCATGCGCCACGCGCCGCGCGCGATCGCGTCCACGCTGTAGCTGGCCTCGTGCGGCAGGAAGGCCGTGTCCAGCAGCGCGTGATAGAGGCCGATGCGCGCATCGTGCGCGCAGTGCCGCAGGTGCGCGCCGGGGGCGACGTCGTGCGGCTTGTCGGCCAGGGCGACGAGCGTGCGCAGCGCGAACGGCACGAAGAACACGGCCAGCACGGCCGCGGTCCAGAACGCGGGCGCCGGCAGCAGCGCCCAGCACAGCACCAGCAGGATGCACAGCGTGGGCGCGACGAGGCTGCGGCGCAGGTTGTCGAACAGCTTCCAGCGCGCCAGCGGCGGCAACGGATTCGCTTCGCGGCTGCCGTCCGCCCGCGGCACGCGGTCGCGCAGCCAGCCGGCCAGTTGCC
>NZ_JBKYMO010000689.1:0-2374 GCF_047302915.1 Massilia sp. CT11-108
GTATTACGCCTTCACCATCCTGGCGCCCGGCATCCGGCGCGACCTCGGCCTCGCGCCGGAGGTGGTGTTCGGCGCGTTCTCGTGGGCGCTGCTCGTCGCCGGGCTGGCCGCCACGCCGGTCGGCATCCTGCTGGACCGTTACGGCGGCCGCGCCATCATGGCGGGCGGCTCGTTCCTGTGTTTCCTGGGGCTGGCCTGGCTCGGCCGCTGCACGGGCGCGGTGTCGTACTACGCCGCCTGGACGCTGGTCGGCCTGGCGATGGCGCTGACGCTGTACGAAGCCGCGTTCGCGACGATCCAGCGGCAACTCGATAGCGGGGCAAGGCAGGCCATGTCGACGCTGACGCTGTTCGGCGGCTTCGCCAGCACGCTGTTCTGGCCGTTGACGGCGTGGCTGCAGGCGTCGCATGGATGGCGCGACACGTACCTGTCGTACGGGATCGTGCAACTCGTCGTGTGCATGCCGCTGCACCTGGGCCTTGGCGCCAGCGCGCCCGCAGTGACACGCGTCGGTCCGGCACGCGGACACACGCTGGCGGAAGCCGTGCGGCATCCCGCGTTCTGGACGCTGGCGCTGGCATTCGCGGCGAATACCTGTGTCTTCTCGGCGCTGGCGGTCCACCTGATTACGCTGTTCGAACGTCTTGGCCAGGCGAGGGAGACTGCGGTGCTGCTGGCCGCGCTGATCGGTCCGATGCAGGTGGCCGGACGCGTGGGCGAGATGGCGTTCGCGCGGCACACGGCACCGCAAACGGTCGGCAAGGTGACGTTCGCGCTGCTGCCGGCGGGCCTGGCCGTCATCGCGCTGGGCGGTGCGCAGGCCTGGGCGGTGGCCGCGTTCTGCGTGCTGTATGGGTTGAGCAACGGCGTCCTCACGATCCTGCGCGGATCGTTGCCGCGGGCGCTGTTCGGCCGCGACCACTACGGCGCCATCGCGGGCGCCATGGCCGGGCCGGCATTGCTGTCGAAGGCGGCGGGACCGTTGATCGCGGCCGCGCTGCTGGGCCGCGCCGACGGTCCCGCCCTGCTGCTGGCCGCGCTGCTGGCCATGTCGCTCGCGTCCCTCGCGTTCTACCTGCGCGCAGTCGCGCCGGACAAAACTTTTGACAAGCATCCCGCCTGACGTCTATCCTGCGTTCGCCCAACCACGAACGCACCATGTCCAAGTCCTGCTGCCCCCCGGCGACCGCTCGCGCCCGTACGACGGAATTCGATGCCGACGACCTCGCGCGCATGTGCAAGGCGCTGTCGCATCCCGCGCGCGTCCAGCTGCTGCGGCACCTGATCGATCACGGCGAGTGCTATTTCGGGAACCTGGCCGACGTGTTGCCGCTGGCGCCGTCGACGATCTCGCAGCATGTCACGATCCTGAAGGAGGCCGGCCTGATCGAAGGCTCGGCGGACGTGCAACGGGTCTGCTATTGCGTCAACCGGGACCGGCTGCAGCAGCTCAAGCAGGCGATCGGGGCACTTTAACCCTGTCCGTCCCTGGCCAGGTTCAGTTCCCAATAACCCACGTCGACCCAGCGGCCGAACTTCATGCCGACTTCCGAGAAGTGGGCCACCTTGCGGAAGCCCAGCGCTTCGTGCAGGCCGACGCTGCCGGCGTTCGGCTGGGCGATGCCGCCGATCACCAGGCGCAGTTCGCGCTTGCGCAACTCGTCCAGCAGCGCGCCGTACAGGACCCGCCCCAGCCCCCGGCCGGTGCAATCCTTGTCCAGGTAGACGGTGCTCTCGACCGAATGGCGATAGGCCGGCCGCACGCGCCACTTCGTCGCGTACGCATACCCGGCGAGCGTGCCGTCGACTTCCAGCACGAGCCACGGCAGGCCGGCGGCGCCGACGTCGGCGATGCGCTGGGCCATCTCCGGTTCGCTCACCGCGTCTTCCTCGAAACTGACCGTCGTCGTCGTGACATAGTGGTTGTAGATGGCGCAGATGCGGGCGGCGTCGGCGGGCGTGGCGGGGCGGATGCGGGTGGCCGTCATGCTTGCGGCTCCTGCCCGGCAAGGTCCGGACGACGCGCCTCCCACGCCGCCAGCGCTTCCTTGTAATTGGCAAGCAGCATCTGGTAGACGTCGAAGATGCAGTTCGGGCAGCCGGAGCCGCAGCAATCTTCCAGCGCGGGTTCGATGGGCGGCAGCGGCCGCGGGTCGGGCAGGGGTGTGACGGGATCGGACATGCGGGGCAGCATACCGCAAACGCGCCCCGCGCGTCGAGTAGGCCTATCCGTTCAGCTCATAGCTGCGCAGCACGAACACCGTCTTGCCGTTGCGCTTCGTGCAGACGCCTTTCATCACTTCGCCCCCGCCCAGGTCCCATGTGAGGGCGCTGCCGGCCGGTTTGCCGGCGCAGGCCGCGTGCGCCTCGGCCG
>NZ_JBKYMO010000690.1:0-2372 GCF_047302915.1 Massilia sp. CT11-108
GCCGCGGCCGCGGTCGACCACCTGACGGCCACCGTCAAGCGCAACGTCGACCACGCGGCGCTGGCCGACGAGCTGGTGGCGTCGGCCTCCGCGCTGGCCGTGAAGGGCGGCGACGTCGTCGCGGACGTCGTGCAGACGATGGAAGCTATCCGCTCCAGTTCGCGCGAAGTGCAGGACATCGTCAACGTCATCGACGGCATCGCCTTCCAGACCAACATCCTCGCGCTGAACGCGGCCGTCGAGGCGGCGCGCGCGGGCGAGCAGGGGCGCGGTTTCGCCGTCGTGGCGGGCGAAGTGCGGAGCCTCGCCCAGCGCAGCGCGCAGGCGGCCAAGGAAGTGAGGCAGCTGATCGGCGACTCGGTCGTGCGTGTGGACGCGGGCGGCCGGCTGGTGGACGAAGCGGGGCAGGCGATGCACCAGATCGTCGGCTCGGTCCAGCGCGTGGCCGGCATCATGACCGCGATCTCGGGCGCGAGCCAGGAACAGCGCGACGGCATCGGGCAGGTGCGCGATTCGATCCGCGAAATCGAGCTGACGACGCGGCAGACGGCCGAGCTGGTCGGGCAGAGCGCGGATGCGGCCGAGACGATGTGCGCGCATGCGTCGTCGGTGGCGCGGGCGGTGGACACGCTGCGGCAACCGGAAGCGGCTGCGTAAGTGGAAATGCGCGCATTTTCGCGGCATCCGCGCTGCTAGACTCGTCGGGTCAGCATTCGAGGGGGCCGCGATGAGCGCATACCGAGCCAGCAACGTCGTGTCCTTGCACGGCGATCCGATCTACCACCACACGGAAAGCACGCCGTGGACGCCGCCGCAGGGCGAGATCTGCCTGCAGCAGATTTCGGACCACATCGACCGCCACCTCGGGCCCGTCGATTGCGTGTTCCATGAACTGGTGTCCGACACGGTGCACATCGACGTCCATATCGTGAAGCCGACGGAGGCCTACCCGTTCATCCGGCTGGTCACGTCCGGCATGAGCGACCTGCCGATGGCGACGCCGCCGGACGCCGACGTCCCGCGCCACGCCGAGCTGATGATCACGCTCCCGCCGGACTGGAAGCTGGACAAGGAATCGTTCGAGGACGAGCGCTGGTACTGGCCCGTCCGGCTGCTCAAGACGCTGGCCCGGCTGCCGCACAAGTACGACACGTGGCTGGGCTGGGGCCATACGGTGCCGAACGGCGACCCGGCGGAGCCGTACGCGGCGGACGTCCGGTTCGACGGCTGCATCCTGCTGCCGTCGATCAGCGTGCCGGACGGCTTCCACCGGCTGCGTATCGACGCCGACAAGGAGATCGCGTTCTTCGCGGTCGTCCCGCTCTACAAGGAGGAACTGGCGCTGAAGCTGCGTGCCGGCGCCGAGAAACTGCTGGAGCGCTTCGACAAGAAGCACATCGACGACATGATCGATGCGCGCCGGCCGAACGCGGGCAAGAAGCTGTTCGGCTTTCTATGAGGCGGGGCCGGGCCGCGCGCGCTTCGCCAGTTCGCGGTCGAGCGCATTCGCGAACCGCTGCCTGTCCGCCTGGCTGAACGCGGCAGGTCCGCCCGTGTCGACGCCGCTGGAACGCAATTCGTCCATGAACGCGCGCATCGTGAGCTGCTGCGCGATGGTGTCCTTCGTGTACCACTCGCCGCGCGGATTCAATGGCATGCCGCCCTTGTCCAGCACGAGGGCGGCGAGGGGAATGTCGCCCGTCACGACGATGTCGCCGGGCTGCACGCGCGCCACGATTTCGGCGTCGGCCGCGTCCGCGCCGGCAGGCACCTGCAGCGCGCGGATGAAGCGCGAGCCGGGTACGCGGATCAACTGGTTGGCCACGAGCGTGACGTTCAGCTGCACGCGGTCGGCCACGCGGAACAGGATGTCCTTGATGACGGCCGGGCAGGCATCGGCGTCGACCCAGATCTCCATGCTCAGCCGCGCGAGAAGGTGCGCGTCACGCGGTCGAGGTGCGCGCGCATGGCCGACCGGGCGCCGGCCACGTCGTGCGAGGCGATGGCGGCCAGGATCGCGCGGTGGTCGAGGAGCGTCAGCTGGCGCAGTTCCTCGGTCTGGAAGTGCTCCGTCAGCTTGTGCCAGAGGCTGCCGCGCTGGGCCCACAGGTATTCGATCACGCCGACGAGGGCGCTGTTGCCGGCCGCGCGCGCGATCGCGAGGTGGAAGTTGCGGTCGGCCGATTCGTTCTCGCCCAGGTTGTCCTGGTTCTGCTCCATCTGCTCGACGGCGACGAGGATCGCATCGACGGCCGCCGGCGTCGCATTCTTCGCGGCCAGCGCCGCGACCTCGACCTCGATCATGCGGCGCGCGGCAAAACCACCAACGCAGTCAGCCCAAATGACCGTTTTGGTCCGACCACTTGCAACAT
>NZ_JBKYMO010000691.1:0-2365 GCF_047302915.1 Massilia sp. CT11-108
GCCAGACCGTGGCCGCGCTGCGCACGGCGCTGCAGGTCGAGGCGGCCCGCCATCCCGACAGGCTCGCGGCGCTGGCCGGACAGAATCCGATGCGCCTGCTGGCCCGTCCGCCGGCGGATTATCTTGGCGAATTCGCACTATCCGGGCAGGGTAGTGTGGCACGAAACGGGTGGGTGTTTGACCCACGCGACAAAACCCTTGTTTATCTCACCTCGGAACGAGAAAGATTTGCTTCGGGCAAATCGAAATTGCCCGCGTTCAAGGTAGAATTCACTCATACACCTGCTGACGCAGGGAAACAAATGATGAGCCTTGCATTGAATGAAATCGATACGCAAGGCGGTCGTTAATCAAAACCCATGCGGCCGGGAACGCCGCACCTACATCGGAGAGAGCATGAAAGTAAGTATCAAGAACAATGCGCAGGGCGGCTTCACCTTGATCGAATTGATCGTCGTGATCGTTATTCTGGGCATTCTGGCTGCGACGGCACTGCCGAAGTTTGCCAACCTGGGTAGCGATGCCCGCGTGGCCAGCCTGAATGCTGCGAAAGGTGCACTCAGCGCGACGGCGGCAATGGCGCATGGCAAGTTCATGGTCGATCCGACTGTCACGTCGAGCAAGCAACTTACGGTCGAAGGCGTGACGATGAACATCAACACCACGACCGGCTATCCGGTGGCGGACAGCAATCTCGCGGAGGCGGCCGGCATGAAGGACGGTGTCGACTATAAGGTCATCGCGACGGCGGCTACGACGGGTACGAATGCTTCGGGTGCTTCGATCAAGCTCGTACCGCAGAGCCTTGCGGGCACGACCAACGAGGCGAACTGCTACGTCCAGTACACCGAGGCGACGACGGCGGGCGGCGCACCGACGATCAAAGTGAACGGCACGGCAGCCAACTGCAACTAAGCGTTTTTACGCTTGATCAATCGGGACCGCAATGCACGGTCCCGATTGTCGTTTACGAGCCGATTGCAGCGTATAGACCACACCCCATTAGTAGTTCCGCACGGAAAACCAAATATATTCTCCCAGAGTAAAAATTTGGTATCGGAATTTCCTACCGCTTGAATATAATCAAGCCTCTATCGCACTTATCTCGACCAAGTCACGGATAACCATCGCCACGCATGGGTTTTTTCAGTAAAGCACAGAACAATGCAGCCTGGCTGGCCATGGTGCCGCAGCGCGACGGGATCGCGGCGGCCAGCGTGCGCCGTGGCGCGGACGATGGCGCGAAGCCGGCCGTGACGCATGCCGTCTTCTTTCCCGGCGCCCCGTCTGCGGACAGCCTCGACAAGGCCGCGAAGGAGATGCACAGCGCGAGCTACCGCTGCACGACGGTGCTGGCCGGGGGCGACTACCAGTTCATGTCGGTCGAATCGCCGAACGTGCCGCGCGAGGAGCTGAAAAGCGCCATGCGCTGGCGCCTCAAGGACATCCTCGATTTCCCCATCGACGACGCCACGTTCGACGTCCTCGACGTCCCGCTCGACCCGAATGCCGTCGTGCGCCCGCAGCAGAGCGTGTTCGCGATCGCGGCGCGCAACAGCATCGTGGCCGCGCGCCAGAAGATGTTCAACGCGGCCAAGGTGAAACTGCGCGCGATCGACATTCCCGAAATGGCACAGCGTAACGTGTCCGCGCTGCTGGAGCAGGACGGCCGCGGCATCGCGCTGCTGTCGTTCGGCGAGGACGGCGGCCTGCTGACCGTGTCGTGGCGCGGCGAGCTGTATCTGTCGCGCCGTATCGATGTCACGCTGGCCCTGCTGCTCGACGACGACCACGACCGCAAGCACCAGGCCTTCGACAAGATCACGCTCGAACTGCAGCGCTCCCTCGACAACTTCGAGCGCCAGTTCTCGTTCATCAGCGTGGCCAAGCTCGTGCTCGCGCCGATCGGCGCCACGGGCCTCGACGAATACCTGTCGGGCAACCTTTACACGCGGGTCGAGACGCTCGACCTGGCCGACGTGCTCGACCTCGAACGCGTGCCGGACCTGGCCGACCCGGGGCGCCAGCAGCGCTTCTTCGTGCCTATCGGCGCCGCGCTGCGCGTGGAGGAGGGCGCGGCATGAGCCAGCAGATCAACCTGTTCAATCCCGCGTTCCAGCCGCAGAAGAAGATCTTCTCCGTCAACGCGATGGCCGGTGCGCTCGGCGTGCTGGTGCTGCTCGTCGTCGGCACGGGCGTGTACGCCAAGGTGCGCGTCGCGCAGTTGGAAGCGAGGGTCGCGCGCGGCGAGGAGCAGGTGCAGGCCGCGCAGAAGCGCCTGGAAGCCGCCACCGCCGAATTCGCACCGCGCACGAAGGACGGCCGCCTCGAAGCGGAGGTGGCCGCGGCCCAGGCCGAGCACGAT
>NZ_JBKYMO010000692.1:0-2351 GCF_047302915.1 Massilia sp. CT11-108
TGGCCGGACGGGCGGCGCGCGACGGCGCCATCCTCGTCGCGGCGGGCGGCGACGGCACGCTCAACACGGTCGCGCATGCGGCCGTCGCGCACGGCTGCGTGTTCGGCGTGCTGCCGCAAGGTACCTTCAATTATTTCGGCCGCACACATGGCATTCCGGAAGACCTGGCCGAGGCCGTGCGCGCTCTGCTGCACGCCCGCGTGCGGCCCGTGCAGATCGGCCTGCTGAACGAGCGGATCTTCCTCGTGAACGCGAGCGTTGGCATGTATCCGCACCTGCTGGAAGAGCGCGAGCACGACAAGCGCCAGTACGGCCGTTGGCGCGTCGTGGCCCTCCTGTCGGCCGTCAAGACGGCGCTGCGGGGCTACCGCAGCCTGCGCATCACCCTCGAACTGGACGGCCAGACGCGCCACCTGCGCACGCCTACGGTCTTCGTCGGCAACAATCGCCTCCAGATGGAACAGGTGGGCATGCATGCACTCGACCATGCGCTGGACGAAGGACGGCTGGTGGCGATCGCGCCGCGGCCCGTCGGCCGGATGCGGATGCTGGGGTTGCTCGTGCGCGGGGCGCTCGGGCGGCTGGGCGAGGCGGAGGATGTCCAGGCGTTCGCGTTCCGGAGCATGACGGTGCGCGCGCCGCTGCTGTCGGCGCGGCGCAGGCTCAAGACGGCGACGGATGGGGAAGTGTGCCGGATGCGGTTGCCGCTGCGGTTCGAGGCGCTGGAGGGGCGGCTCTTGCTGCTCGCGCCCCCCGAAGACGCGGATGAGGAGACGGCAGCGGGCGCCGCCGTCGCAGCGCGCTAGCCTTCGGTCGCCGCGACCAGCCAGGCCTCGAGCGCCTCCAGCGGCATCGGCCGGGCCATCAGGTAACCCTGCACCTCGTCGCAGTCGGCCGCGCGCAGGAAGTCCAGCACCTCGGCCGTTTCCACGCCTTCCGCCACGACGGACAGTTTCAGCGCATGGGCCATGTCGACGAACGCCTTGATGAAGTCGAAGGCACTGATGCGGCCGTCGGCCTGCAGCACGAACGAGCGGTCCAGCTTGAGCACGTCGATGTGGAAGCGGCGCAGGTAGGCGAGGCCGGAATAGCCGGTGCCGAAGTCGTCGACGGCCAGCTTGACGCCCAGCGCGCGCAGCTCGTCGAGCATGGCGGCCGTGCGCGGGATGTCTTCGATCAGGGCGCTTTCCGTCAGTTCCACTTCGAGGCAATCGGCGGGGAGGCCGGTATCCGCCAGCGCGGTGCGGACGTCGTCGACGAACCCCGGCTGCGCGAGCTGGCGCGCGGAGACGTTCACGGACACGCGGATGGTGCGGCCGTGACGGTCGATCAGGCGGCGCGTCTGGCGGCACGCCTCGTTCAGCACCCAGCGGCCGATCGGCAGGATCAGGCCCGTCTCCTCGGCGATGGCGATGAATTCGCCCGGCGAGACGCGTCCCAGGTCCGCGCTGTTCCAGCGGATCAGCGCCTCGATGCCGACGACGTTCATCGTGCGCAGGTCGATGCGCGGCTGGTAGTGCAGCTCGAACTCGGCGCGCGCGAGCGCGGGCCGCAGCGCCATCTCGAGCGCCATGCGCGCCTGGGCCGCGAGCGTCATCGCCGGTTCGAAGAAGCGGTAGCGGTTGCGGCCCGCGCGCTTGGCGCCGTACATCGCCGTGTCGGCCGTCTGGAACAGCAGCTCGCGGGTGCCGGCGTCGTGCGGGAACATGCTGATGCCGATCGACCCGCCGGCCGTCACTTCCTGGCCGCCCACGCGCACCGGCAGCGCCAGCGCGTCGAGCAGCTTGGCCGCGATCACTTCGGCATCCTGCGCGCCCGCGCACTCGGCCGCCACGACGAATTCGTCGCCGCCGAGACGGGCGATCACGTCGCCCGGCCGCATCACCTTGCGCAGCCGCGCCGCGACTTCGCACAGCAGCGCGTCGCCCAGCTCGTGGCCGAACGAATCGTTGACTTCCTTGAAGCGGTCGAGGTCGAGGAACATGACGGCGACGGCGCGGCCGTGCGGACACTCGTCGAGCATGCGCTGGACGCGCTCCTGCAGCAGCGCGCGGTTGGGCAGGCCCGTCAACGTGTCGTGCGTGGCCAGTTGCTGCAGCCGGCGTTCGGCCTGCTTGCGGTCGGTGATGTCGCTCATCAGGCCCGTCACGGATTCCACGTTGCCGCACGGGTCGCGCCGCACGCTGCCATTGAACAGCACGTGCACGGAGCCGCCTTGCGCGTGGCGCAGCACCGCCTCCACGCCCTGCACGGGGGCGTCGGCGTCGTGCGCCGCGAGGCCGTGCCAGGGGAAGGCGACGAACAGGTCGTCGAGCGTGCGCCCGAGCAGCGCGGCACGCGACGAACTGAAA
>NZ_JBKYMO010000693.1:0-2345 GCF_047302915.1 Massilia sp. CT11-108
GCGACGCGCAGGCGGTGCGCCACATAGTAATCGAGGTCGTCGCGGCTCAAGGGACCGAGATGATAGTGGAACGTGATGCGCTGGGCGAGCTGGCGGATCGATTGCAGCTCCAGCTTGCGGTTCAGCTCCGGCTGGCCGAACAGGACGATCTGCAGCAGCTTGCGCTTTTCCGTCTCCAGGTTCGTCAGCAGGCGTAGCGCCTCCAGCGTCTCGACGGGCATCGCCTGCGCCTCGTCGAGGCACAGCAGCACGCGCTTGTCCCCGCCCGCCAGCTGCAGCAGCCGGTGCGTGATGGCTTTCAGGACTTGGTGCTGGTCGGCGTCCTTGTCGTAGCCGACTTCCAGCTCGTCCGCGAGCGCCAGCATCAGCGTACGCGGTTCGAGGTACGGATTCGGGATGTACGCCGTGACGAATTCCGGGCCCAGCGTCGCCATGAACTTGCGGCACAACAGGGTCTTGCCGGTGCCGACTTCGCCCGTGATCTTGATGAAGCCCTCGCCGCCGCGCGCCGCGACGAGCAGCGTGTTCAGGGCTTCCTGCGAATGCGGGGCGCCAAAGAAGAAGCTGGTGTCCGGCGTGATCCCGAACGGCAGTTCGCGCAGGCCGAAGTGGGCCGTGTACATTCAGCGGCTCCCCCGGGTGCGCGGGTCGAGCTGCTCGATGCGGCGGTTCGTGTCGAGCAGGTCGTCGTTCCAGTTGTTGATGCCTTCGACGATGGTCGGCTTGATCAGCACGACCAGTTCGCGCTTCTGGTTCACGCGCTTCTTCGCGCCGAACAGCGCCGACAGCACCGGCACCCTGCCGGTCCCCGGCAGCTGCGAATCGTCCGCGGTCGACGACTGGCGCATCAAGCCGCCGATGGCGACGACCTGGCCGTTCTGGCCGCGCACGATGCTGTCCAGTTCCGACGTCGCCGATGCCGCGAGCGGCAGGTTCAGGCTGCCGGCCGTGCCCAGGTTGACGGACTTGTTGATCGTCGAGACCTGGCTCACGGACGGGTGCACGTGCAGCAGGATGTTGCCCTTCTCGTCGATCTGCGGCGTGACGTCGAGGACGACGCCGGAGAAGAACGGCTGCAGCGTGACGCTCGGGGACACCGTGTTGCCGGTCGTCGTGGAGTTCGTGGTCGTCTGCACGCCGGTGACGTAGAACTCGTCGGTACCGATCTTCAGCACGGCCTTCTGGTTGTTGACGGCCGCCACGCGGGGGCTCGACAGCACGTGCACGGTGCCCTGCGTTTCGAGGAACGAGATCAGCGCCGCGAAGTTCGCGGTCTGCACGGCCAGGCCGAACATCGAGCCGGCCGCACCCGCCGCATTCGACAGCGAGAAGCCGCTGCTGGCCGACAGGCCGGTGCTCGGATCCGTGATCACGGCCGGCTGGCCGCCGCCGAACGGCAGCGGTGTGAGCGTGGCGCCCGGCGCGATCGTGCCGCCCGAGACGCGGTTGTCGTGGCCGCTCTTGATCGACGCGAACGACGCCCAGTTGACGCCGCTCTGGTAGCTGTCGTTCAGCTCCACTTCGAGGATCTTCGCTTCCAGGATCACCTGGCGGTCGACGGCGAGCTGCGTGGCCTTCAAATAAGCGTCGACGTTACGCAGCTCGTCCGGCATCGCGCGGATCACGAGCACGCCCGACTGCGGGCTGACGACGACGCTGCGGCCGCCCTCCTTCGATCCCACGATGGCCTCGATGGCCAGTTTCAGGTCGCCCCAGAAATCGTTGGCGGACGTCGTGGCGACGTCCGTGCTGTCCATCTGCCCGCCGTTCTGGCCGTTCGGGTTGTTGCCGTTGTTGTTCTGGTTGTTGCCGTTGTTGCCGTTCTGGTTCTGGCCCTGGTTACTGCCGTTGTTGCCGTAGCCGTTGCCGTTCTGGTTGTTGACCGCGTTCGAAACCGACGTCGACGTCACGCGCGTGCTCGACATGCCTGAGCGCTTGCCGACCAGGTAATTCACGTGGAACATCTTGGTCTGCATCGTCAGCGGCTTGATCGAGATGCGCGTGCCGTCGATCCGGTAGTCGTAGCCGTACATCTCGCGGATCGCGTCGAGCGTCTCCGGCAAGGTCACGTCCTTCAGGTTCGCCGTGATGGTGCCGGCGACATCCGGATGCACGAGGATGTTGTAGCGCGTGCCCGCGACGATCGAGCGGAAGAACTGCTGCGCCGGCACGTTGTTGAAGGAGACGTTGAAACGCTCTTCCAGCGCGGGCCGCGCCTTCGGCAGTTGCGTCGCCAGCGCGGCCCGCGCGGGAAGAGCGGTTGAACGTGTCCGTCAACAACGTGCCGGCGCAGCAGTTGTTGCGCGCGGTCGTCGCGGGCACGCGCGACAACAAACGCGTGCATG
>NZ_JBKYMO010000694.1:0-2335 GCF_047302915.1 Massilia sp. CT11-108
GGGCACGACGGTCGACTGGATCGCCGGCGCCGCGCCGCACGCGCGCCGCGTCACGTCCGTGTGTACGGGCGCGTTCCTGCTCGCGCAGGGCGGGTTGCTGGATGGACGGCGCGTGGCGACGCACTGGAACATGGCGGACGTGCTGGAACAACGCTTCCCCGCGCTCGAAGTGGACCGCGACGCGATCTTCGTGCGCCAGGATCCCGTGTGGACGTCGGCGGGCGTCACGGCCGGCATCGACCTCGCGCTGGCGCTCGTCGAAGAAGATTGCGGGCGCGCGCTCGCGATGGACGTCGCGCGCGAACTGGTCGTGTTCATGAAGCGCGCCGGCGGGCAGGCGCAGGAGAGCGAACTGCTGCGCGCCCAGGTGCGCGACGACGCGGCATTCGACGCGCTGCACGGCTGGATCCTCGACAATCTGCACGACGCCGGTCTCACCGTGGAACGCCTGGCCGCACAGGTCCATATGAGTGCCCGCAACTTCGCCCGCGTCTACAAGCAGAAGACCGGCCGCCCGCCGGCGAAGGCGGTGGAACTGTTCCGCATCGGCGCGGCGAAGCGCATGCTGGAACAGTCGGAAGCGAATCTCGCCCAGATCGCCCGCCAGTGCGGCTTCGGCGACGAGGACCGCATGTGCACCGCGTTCCGGCGTCACCTGGACGAGACGCCGTCGGCCTACCGCAAGCGGTTCGCCGGCGCCTGAGCCTGCAGCCAGTTGCCGATGCGGCTGGCGCCGAGGCGCGCGGGTCCCTGCGGCACCAGCGTGTCCTCCTTGAGCTCCGCGCCGAAATAGCGCGCGTGGACGTCGGCGCGCACCGTGCGCGTGTCCCCCCTGGCCGCGAGGTAGTCGCGCACGAGGTCGGACAGGCGGAAGCGGTCCGGCCCCGCGATCTCGACGATGCCGTTCACGGGCGCACCGAGGACCACATCCGCCAGCGCCGCCGCCACGTCGTCCGAGGCGATGGGCTGGATGAACGCGGGCGACAGGGCGATCGTGTCGTCCTGGCCCGCCGCTGCGGCCGCAGTTGCAACCGCGCCGAGGAATTCGAAGAACTGCGTCGAGTGCACGATGGTGTACGGCAGGCCGGACGCGCGAATGAGCTCTTCCTGCGCGATCTTGGCGCGGAAGTAGCCGCTCTCGGCGAGGCGCTGCGTGCCGACGACGGACAAGGCCACGTGGTGGCCCCCCCCCCCCCCGCGGGGGGGCCCCCCCCGGGGAAATTAAAAAAAAAAAAAACCGGGGGGGGGGGGGGTTGTTTTTTTGGGGGGGGGGGTTGGCCCCGGGGGGGGGTCCCTGGGGGTTTAAATAAAAAAACACAATTTTGGGGGTGGGGGGTTTTTCCCCGGTGGTGCCCCCCCTTTCCTTTGCCGGGGGCCGCCCAGACCGCCCGGGGGGGGGCCAGCCAGCAGGTTGCGGCCCGAGGTCGTGAAGAATTCGAGGACGGCGTCGTCCGCGAACGACGGCGAGTTCGCCACGTCCACGACGACGTCGCAGCCTTCCAGCGCGGCGTCCAGGCCTTCGCCCGTCAGCGTGTTCACGCCCGAGTTGGGGGACGCGGCCAGCGCTTCATGGCCGCGGGAACGGAGCAGGGTCACGAGCTTGCTGCCGATGAGGCCCGTGCCGCCGATGACGACGATATTCATGGATGTCTCCCTGTCAGGCGAGGTTGGCGCGGTCCAGGCCGAAGTCCTTGTCGTACGAACCCGGCACCGCCTGGAACGCGACGTTGATGCGGTTCCACGCATTGATCGCCATGATTTCGTACGTCAGGTCCACGAGTTCCTGCTCCGTGAGCTGGGTGCGCACGCGCTCGTAGATCTCGTCCGGCACGCCCTCGCGCGACAGCGTCGTCAACGCTTCCGTCCACGCCAGCGCCGCCCGTTCGCGCGGGGCGAACAGGGTCGATTCGCGCCACGCGGCCAGGTGGTGCAGGCGCAGCGCGCGCTCGCCGTGGATCGTGGCCTGCTTCACGTGCATGTCGATGCAGAAGGTGCAGCCGTTGATCTGCGACGCGCGGATGGCGACGAGGTCGCGGATGCTTTCCTCGATGCTGCCGTCGTTGATCAGGGTGCCCAGTTCGACGAGCTTCTTGAAGAGGGCGGGGGACTGTTTGAGGTAGTTGATACGCTGGGACATCTCGTTCTCCTTGGTGGTTGTGGTACGAAAGGAGTGTAGGCAGCGCGCCGCGCGGCCGGTAGGCGGCTGGCCGGCCGCACGGTGGTGCCAAAAAAGCACCAATGAGCGCACCAATGAGCGCACCAATCAGCGCGACAGGCGCACCCCGGCGACGACGAGCAGCAGCGCGGGCCCCAGCCGCCACCAGCTGCCCGCGGC
>NZ_JBKYMO010000695.1:0-2331 GCF_047302915.1 Massilia sp. CT11-108
GCGGCGACGGTCGCCTTCACCGCTTCACCGCCTTCCGCCGCCTCGCGCGCGGCCTGCGTGGCCATGCCGTCGGTGACGCGGGCATTCTCCGTGTTCTGCGAGATCGATGCCGTCATCTGTTCCAGCGAGGCGCTCGTCTCCTCGACACCGGCCGCCTGCTCGGACGCCGACTGCGACAGCGCCTGCGCCGTCGCGCTGACTTCTTCCGACGCCGACGCCAGCGACTGCGCGCCGCCGTTCACGTCGCCGACGACCTGCGTCAGCTTCGCGATCATGTTCTTCATCGCGGCCAGCAGCAGGCCGGCCTCGTCGCGCGCATGGCTGTCGATGTGCACCGTGAGGTCGCCGGCCGCCAGGCGGTCGGCCGCGTTCACGGCGACGCGCAGCGGACGGGTGACGGACAGGGTGATGAACGCCGCCACCGTCAGCGCGAGCAGGGCGGCGCCGGCCGTCATCGCGATCACCAGCCGGCGCGTCTCTTCATACGTGGCGCCCGCCTCGTCGGCCTTCTTCTGCATCTTGTCGGACTGGTGCCTGGTCAGTTCGTCGACGGCCGCGATCAGTTCGCGGTTGAGCGGGACATAGGTCTTGCTGACGAATTCCGCGGCATGCTGGCGGTCGCCGCGCACCAGGCCATAGAACTGGGCATACGCCGGTTCCAGGGCCGCATGCCTGTCGGTGATCTGCTTGAGCATCTTCTTGCCGGTTTCGCTCGCTACGAGCTTGGTGAGTTCGGCGATGCGTCCGTTCGTGTCGGCGCGTAGCTGTTCGATCACCTTGCGATAGCGCTCGCTTTCCGCTTCGTCGCTGGTGAGCAGCATGCCGCGCATCTGGCGCGGGGCGTCGACGACGTCGCGGATCAGGTCCTTGGCGATGACGACTTTCGGGTAGGCGTCCGCCGTGATGTAGGCGGTGGCATCGTTCATGACCGCCATGCGGTTCATGGCCAGCAGCGCGATCGCCAGCAGGAGCAGCAGTACCGCACCGAAGCCGAGGCCCAGGCGGATGCCGATTTTCAGGTTCTTGAGCATGTGGCTCTCCACTTCAGTTAAATGTCAGGCCGCGGCGGCCTGGCTTTCGTGTTCGACGCCGGCCAGCAGGGCCGCCATGTCGAGGATCAGTGCGACGTCGCCGTTGCCGAGGATCGAGGAGCCGGACAGGAAGCGCGCGCCGGCGAACACCTTGCCGAGCGGCTTGATCACGGTCTGGAATTCGCCCAGCAGGCTGTCGACGACGAGGCCGGCCTTGCTGCCGCCGTAGCGCACGACGACGATGCTGCGGCGCCGTGCCGGCACGCCTTTGACGCCGAAGCGTTCCCTCAGGCGCACGAAGGGCAGGGGCTGGCCGCGCAAATCGACCCAGTCGCAGCCCGGCTGTTCGACGAACTCGATGCATTCCTCGATCATGTCCATCGGGATCACGAACACCGACTTGCCGACGCCGACCTGGAACCCGTTGATGATCGCCAGCGTCAGGGGCAGGCGCACCGTGACGGTGGTGCCTTGCCCTTCGGTGCTGGCGATGTCCACGCTGCCGCGCAGCGCGACGATGTTGCGCTTGACGACGTCCATGCCCACGCCGCGGCCGGACAGGTTCGTCACCTGTTCCGCCGTCGAGAAGCCCGGTTCGAAGATCAGGTTGAAGATTTCCTTGTCCGTGAGCAGGCGGCCCGGCTCGACGAGGCCGCGTTCGACGGCTTTCGCGAGGATGCGGTCCCGTTTCAGGCCGCCGCCGTCGTCCGACACTTCGATCACGATGCTGCCCGAGTCGTGGTAGGCGTTCAGGGCGACGGTGCCCTGGGCCGGCTTGCCGCGCGCGGCGCGCACGTCGGCCGGCTCGATGCCGTGGTCCATCGCGTTGCGCACGAGGTGCGTGAGCGGGTCGCCGATCTTCTCGACGACGGTCTTGTCCAGTTCCGCGTCCTCGCCGCTGACCACCAGGCGGATGTCCTTGCCCAGCTCGCGCGCCACGTCGTGCACGACGCGCTGGAAGCGGTTGAACGTGGCGCCGATCTTCACCATGCGCAGCTGCAGCGCGCTGTCGCGCACTTCCTCGACGAGGCTGGACAGCGTCGACGTGCATTCCAGCAGCTCGGGGATCTGCGTGCGGCGCGCGATCAGGTTGGCGCCCGCGCCCGCGATGATCAATTCGCCCACGAGGTTGATCAGGCGGTCCAGCTTGTCCGCATCCACGCGCACCGAGCGGCTTTCCTGCTGCTGGCGCGGCGCGTCCGGCGCCTGGCGCTGTTTCGCGAGGGCCGCCTCGCCGAATACCTCGCGTGGCTGGACGAGGCGGTTCTCGGGCGGCAGGATGCGGATCGCGCAGTCGTCG
>NZ_JBKYMO010000696.1:0-2331 GCF_047302915.1 Massilia sp. CT11-108
GCTGCGCGCGCGCGGGCGGCACCAGTCCGGCGCCTGCGCACAGCAAGGCCAGCGAGGCCAGCGCCCAGCCGGCAAAGGACCGGCGCAGGCCTCGATTCATGGATGGCTTCAGTTGACGATGCATCGGCCGGATGGCAAACCCTGGACTGGAAACGGTGGCAGGAAGCGCCCGGGCTTTCGGCGCCCTACGGAACGGCCGGAAATGGACGGCTCATGATAGCCGGGTATGGTCGACCATGCCAACGCGGCGCACTGCGGCAACGTCCACACGGATGGATCGACTCGAAAATTCGTAAACGACAGCAAGGCGTCTTTAAACATTTTGCTATCGTAGAACATTTTCTTTGGTGCACCAAGAGTGACCCGATTGAAGCGTGCACGGCTGTGTCATTTATAAAAGCAATGGCTGACATTAGAAATCTAAATTGGATTTCTTTTTTGCGATGCAGCATTATGAACCTGTCTCCTCTATTCTCCTCCAAGGATAGATTCAGCCCGCTCCCGTAGCGGGCTTTTTTTTTGCCCCGGCGCGCGCCCAGGGCCGCATATGCTGTAGTGCAATATCAATCGTGCACGATGTTGTTGTTTTACGACCCGGTTGCCGTCTTTTCCGACTCTGCGCAGGACGCGCAGTCGTGTCGCCCCCTGCTTACAATTTGGGGTACTATGCAACCTCTTTTCGTTTAGATAACAATATTTACTGCGCTATGCTCCATCCCGGCAGGTCCGCACACTCTTCCAGTTCGTACGACTGGTCCGCTTCCCGGCTCGGCGAACCGCAGCAATGGCCGCAGGCACTGAGGCTGGCCGCCGACGTCATGTTCAACACGCCGCTGCCCCTGCTGCTCGTGTGGGGACGCGACATGACGGTGCTGTTCAACGACGCCTACGGCGCGCTGGCCGGGCCGGCGTACGGACGGGTCCCCGGCGGCAGCGTGCCGCCCGTGATGCCGCCTCCGCTGGCGGTGGCGGGCGACGAACTGCAGCGCGCCTGGAACGGCGAGGCCGCGTACGCGCCGGACCGCAACCTCATGTTCGCGGGCAGCGCAGGCGGCAGCGGCCGCTACGACCTGTATTTCACGCCCGTGCGGGGGGACGGCGACGCCGTCGCGGGCGTGCTGTGCGCGCTGGCGCCCGCCGCGCCCGTCGTGGAGGCGCCGGCCGAGTCGAGCGGCCCCATGCGCATCCTCGTCGTCGAGGACAACGTCGACGCGCAATACCTCGTGTGCGAGATGCTGCGCGCCTTCGGCCACGAGGCGGACGGCGTCGGTCATCCGAACGACGCGCTCGCGCGCCTTGCGGCCGGGCAATACGACGTGTTGTTCACGGACGTCAGCCTGCCCGGCATGTCCGGCGTCGACCTGGCGCGCCAGGCCGTGACGCAGGCACCGTCGATGCGGGTGATCTTTGCGTCGGGTTATGGCGACACCCTGCTGCGCCACGTGGAATTCCCCTACCTGTCACTGCAGAAGCCCTATGAGCTGGACCAGCTCCAGCAGGCGCTCGACAAGGTGGCGCATCCGCTGCCGGTGCGCACCTGAACGATGGCCCAAAGGTGTGCAACAAAGCGCCCGGGCTGGGCTAGAATCGGTGTACGGCTCATTACGCGCCGTGGACGGACGTGCCCGTCCATTTTGCGTGACACCACCGTCGCGCGCGCAGAGCCCAACACGATGATCGATTTCGAGCCCACCGGCAGTGCACCCCGCCCCTCCGAGCTGACGGACATGCTCGACCCGGCGCCGTCCGCGATGGTCTCGCGCGGAGGCGTACGGTGAGCAACGAGCGCGACGAGCTGCGGCATCCCTCCGCGCAGCCCGCTGCTGCCGCGGCCGCGGCCGCGCGCGAACTGCAGGAAGCGCGCGAAGCCCTGCGCCTGGCCAACGCGCGCATGGAAAACATGCTCGAGAGCCTGGTCGACGGCTTCTGCGCGGTCGACCACCACTGGCGCATCATGTACATCAACGGGCGCGCGCTGGAGATGCTCGCGCCCCTGCAAAAGACCCGGCCCAGCCTGGTCGGCCACGACCTGTGGGCCTCGTTCCCGGAACTGCGCGGCAGCATGCTCGAAACCGTCTACCGGCGCGCGATGGTCAGCCGCGAGACGGCGATCCAGGAATTCTTCTGGCCGGCGCTGAAACGCTGGTTCGAGGTGCGCGCCCATCCGTCGCCGGACGGCCTGACGCTGTACTTCCAGGACATCAACCGGCGCAAGGCCGACCAGCAGGCCCTGCAGCAAGGCAACAGCCGCCTGCAGGTGGCACTGGCCGCGGGCCGCCTGGGCGACTGGCGCTGGGACGCCGCCAGCGACCGCGTGATGCTGGGCGAACG
>NZ_JBKYMO010000697.1:0-2316 GCF_047302915.1 Massilia sp. CT11-108
CGCGGCCCCGGCTCCTGGGTCCGCACGACCATCAAGACGAGCGGCACGTCCGGCTCGCCGCTGACCATCGTGCAGTCGCTCGGCAACCTCGTGCGCGAAGAGGGTTTCGTGCACCGCCAGCTGCAATGGATCGGCTGGCGCAAGGGCCAGCCGCGCGCGTGGATCCGCGGCGACATCGTCTGCCCCGACCATCCCACGGACGGCCGCTACTGGTGCCGCGACTGGGTGGGCAATATGCTCATGATGTCCTCGTACCATTTGTCGAACGAGACGATCGGCCGCTACATCGCCGAACTGGAACGCTTCGATCCCGTCGTGATCCACGCGTACCCGTCGTCGATCGCGGCGCTGGCCGCGTGGCTCAACGCGGCCGGTAGAAGCTATCGCGGACGCGCGTTGCGCGGCGTGATGACGTCGTCCGAGACGCTGGAACCAGGTGTGCGCGCGGCCGTCGAGCAGGCGTTCGGCGTGAACGTGTTCGACTGGTACGGCCAGGCCGAGCGCGTGGCCGCCATCGGCACGTGCGAAGAGGGCCGTTACCACGTGCTCACGGATTATTCCGGCGTCGCCCTGCTCGAGACCGAGGGTGGTGCCTGCGAACTGGTCGGCACGTCGCTGAACAATGCCGCGATGCCGCTCGTGCGCTACCGCACGGGCGACACCGTGATCCCGGACGGCGCGCCTTGCCCGTGCGGCCGGGTGTTCCCGACGATCAAGGCCGTGATCGGGCGCCAGGAAAAGATCGTGACCCTGCCGGACGGCCGCATCATCGCCCGGCTCGACCGCGTTTTCCAGAGCCACGACCGGCACCTCGTCGAAGGGCAGGTGCTGTACCGCGGCGACGGCGAGTTCGTGCTGCGCGTCGTGACGGCCGACGGTTTTTCCGATGCGGACGAGCGGGCGCTGGCCGACAAGTTCCTGCTGCGCGTGCCCGGCGTGAAGGTGCGCGTCGAGCGGGTGGCGGCGATTCCGCGTGGGCCGAACGGCAAGTTCGAGTTCATCGCGATCGAGAGTTGAAGCGTGCGCACGGCGGGAAAATCATGATGTACTATCGAAATATTGTCCATTTTATAAGGGCTTGAGCGTTGGAACGACCAGCACAGATGCGGACGAAGGCCCCGCCACGGGTCCTGATGGTCGGCACCGCGCTCGAAGGCAGGGGCGGGGTGGCGGCGGTGGTGTCCGTGCTGCGCCGTCATGGCCTGTTCGAGCGCGAATCGGTGCGCTACGTGGCCACCCACCGCGACGGTTCGCCCCTGGTGAAGGCGCAGGGCGCGCTGGCCGGGTTCTGGCAGACGCTCGTCGCCTGCCTGGTGCGGCATCCGGCCGTCGTCCACGTGCACGCGGCGTCGCACGCGAGCTTCCTGCGCAAGTCGGTCGTGCTGCTGATCGCGCGCCTGGCCGGTTGCAAGACCATTTTCCACCTGCACGGTGGCGGCTTCCGCACCTTTGCCACCGAAGAGTCGGGCACGCTGCTGCGGCGCTGGATCCGCCACACGCTGGAAGCGAGCTCGCTCGTGATCACCCTGTCCGAAGGCTGGGCCCAGTTCGTGCACGCGTTCGCGCCGCGCGCCCGCGTGGCCGTCGTGCCGAATGCCGTGCCGCTGCCGGTGCTGCCATCCCGCGACGCCGTCGTGCCCGGCCGCATCCTGTTCCTCGGCCGGCTGGAAACGGCGAAGGGCGTGCATGAATTGCTGGAAGCGGGCGCCCGCATCGTGCGCGAGGCGTCCGGTCCGACGCCGCTGCGTCTCGTGTTCGGCGGCGAAGGCGATGCGCAAGGCTTGCGCCGGCGCGCGGCCGAGCTGGGCATCGCCGAACGCATCGAGCTGCTGGGCTGGGTCGGCCCGGAGGCGCGCGACGCCGAGCTGGCGAAGGCCAGCGTGTTCTGCCTGCCTTCCCACGCGGAAGGCTTGCCGATGTCGATGCTGGAAGCGATGGCGGCACGCAAGGCCGTCGTGGCGACGCACGTCGGCGGCATCCCCGAAACCCTGCGCGACGGCGACAACGGCCTGCTGGTGCCGCCGCGCGACGAACGGGCGCTCGCCAGGGCGCTTGCACGACTCCTGGGCGATACCGCCCTGCGCGACCGGCTGGCCGAACGTGCGCGCGCAACCATCGAACAACAATACTCAACCGAGGTGGTGTGCGGGCAATTGTCCGCTATCTACCGTGAACTGGCGGGGACACGATGATGAGCGAAGCGACAGGGATGGTCTGGCTGGTCAACCGATTGCGCTGCATGTCCGTGGCCGAGGTCGGCTATCGGATCCAGCAGGCGGCGGTCACGCGCGTGGCGAAACGCATGCGCGCCCGCGC
>NZ_JBKYMO010000698.1:0-2308 GCF_047302915.1 Massilia sp. CT11-108
CCGCCCCACCCCGCATTGCCCCCACGGCTGCGGCGTACGGCGGAAGCGGCCAGCGCCGGCTCACAACTCAGAAATGGAAGTTGGCGCTCAAGCTCGCCCAGCGCGGCGCGCCCGGCGTGTAGCGGTAGCCGCTCTTGTTGATCGAGGCGACGTATTCCTTGTCGAACAGGTTGTAGACGTTCAGGCGCAGGTCCAGCCAGCGGTTGACCTGGTAGTCCGCGACGGCATCCGCCACCCAGTAGCTGTCCGCGTACGCCGGCGTGCCGACCGCGCCGTCCGTCCCGCGCAGCAGCTTGCCCTGGTAGCGCACGCCGCCGCCGAGCGTCAGGCCGTGCGGCAGTTTGTACGTCGTCCAGCTCGTGAAGGCCTGCTTCGGCGTGTACGACAGCGCGTTGGCGCCGCTCGCCGTGACGATCTTGCCCGCCTCGATGCTCGTGTCCATGTACGTGTAGCCCGCGTTGATCGACCAGGCGCGCGTGATCTCGCCCGTCACGGCCAGCTCGACGCCCTGCACGCGTTTCTTACCGGTCTGGTAGTACTTGAGGTCGACGGGATCCTGCTCGACCTCGTTCTTCACGTCCGTGCGGTACAGCGCCGCGTTCAGCCCGAGGCGGCGGTCGAACACTTCCCACTTGGCGCCCAGCTCCGTCGTCGTGCTGACCTGCGGGTCATAGATCGGGTTCGCCGCGCTGTTCGCATTGCCCGAGAGCGCCAGGTTCGAGCCCGGTGGGTTCTTCGAGCTGGCCCACAGCGCGTACACGCTGCTGTTCGCCGTCGGCTTGTACAGCGCGGACACCTTGCCGCTCACGAGGTTGTCCGACAGTTCGATATGCGTCGGCACGGGCGTGCCCACGGGGAGCGCCGGGGCCGACGTGGCCGTCGACAGCGCGATGGCGTCATACGTCGTATCGAAGTGGTCGAGACGGGCGGACGCGTTGAAGATCCATTGGTCGCCCAGCTTGATCGTATCGAGCAGATAGCCGGATTCCGTCGCGGATTCCCCCCGCGTGCGGGCGCCGCTCGGCTGCAGGTTCAGGCCCGCGATCGGCAGCGCCGGGTCGGGGTGGTACAGGTTCGCCGGCGCCAGCGTGCCGCCGCCCACGTAGCTGCGGTTCGACTGCTTCTCGCTCGACAGGTCCAGGCCCGCGACGAGCGTGTGGCGCAAGGTGCCCGTGTCGAAATCGGCCGTCAGCGTCGTCTGGTTGGCGAGCACCGTGTTTTCCTGGTCCTTGACCGTGCGGATCGTGCGCGCCAGCGACCACGTGGACGGGTCCGTGGCGCCCGGCGCGATGACGTTCGCCGCCGAACCCATGAAGGCGCTCAGCAGGTAGAACTGCTTCGTCTTGCCGTAGCGGCTCGTGTTCTTCAGGCGCATGCCATTGCGGAACTCGTGCTCGATGATGGCCGTCGCCATGTCGGCCGTCACCTTGTCGTAGTCGGACAGCGCGCCGTAGAAATTCTGCGGATCGACGGGCGCGGCGCCGGTGAGGAAAGGCCGCGTCGCGTCCGGGCTCCGGTAGCCCGGCAGGCCGATGGTCGGCACGCCGCCGTCCGGGCGGTTGTCCTGCTTCACGTGCAGGTAGTCGAGGTAGACGTGGGTCGGGCCGTGCAGCCCGAACGCGAGCGACGGCGCGATGGCCCAGCGCTTGTCGCGCACTTCGTCGCGTGCCGGATTGCCGGCGCGCTGGTCGAGGACGTTCAGGCGGAACGCGATGCCGGACTCGCGGTCGATGACGCGGTTGATGTCGGCGGTGCCGCGCACGCGGTCGGCGCTGCCCACCGTGAGGCTGGCGTCGCCGGCGTTCTTCAGCGTCGGCTGCTTCGTGTTCAGGTTGATGGAACCGGTGGGCGCGCCGCGGCCCGTGTCGGTGCCGGCCGGGCCTTTCAGCACGTCGATCTGCTCGATGTTGAAGACGTCGCGCGAGATCGAGCCGATATCGCGGATGCCGTCGACGAACAGGCTGCCGGACGTATCGAAGCCGCGCATGTAGACCGCGTCGCCCGTGTTCGTGCTGCCGTTCTCGCCGAGGAAGAACGTGCCCACGCCGGGCGTGTTGCGCAACGCCTCCGTCAGCGTGGTCGCGCCCTGCTGCTCGAACAGCTCCTTCTTGATGACGATGACGGTCTGCGGGGTGTCCACCAGCTTTTCCGTGTACTTGGCCGATTGTGCATGCTCGGCCTTGTAGTCGTTCTCGCGCGCCCCGTTGACGTGGACGCGGTGCGGGCGGCCGGCGCCGGCGTCCGCATCGGCGTCGGCCCAGTAGAAGGACACGCGGTAGGTCATGCAGCAGGCGCCGCACGACAGGCA
>NZ_JBKYMO010000699.1:0-2296 GCF_047302915.1 Massilia sp. CT11-108
CCCCCCCCCCCCCACTTTTTTAACACCCCCAACCCGCAAAACCCCATGAAGCCCCGTCTCGTGGGCGCGCAGATGTCTAAAAGACACAGCAACCGGGCGGCGCGCGCGAGGCCGTGCCCGCCGCATCCGAGCCGCCGCCGGAACCGGTCGAACCGGCCGCCGGCTTCGACGTCGCACCGGACGAGGCGCCCGCGCCGCTGCCGGCCCTGTCCACGGACGAGCTGCCGGACAACGTGCTCGCGTTCCCCGTGTCGGAAGCGAACGTGCGGCACGTGGGCGACCTCGAGATCCCGCTCCCGCTGTACAACATCTACCTCGGCGAGACCGAGGAACTGGTGCGCACGCTGGCCGAGGACTTCGCCGGCTGGCGCGCGGAACCGCTGCGCGCCGTGTCGGCGCAGGCCCTGAAGGCGGCGCACACGCTGGGCGGCACGTCGGCCACCGTCGGCTTCAACGCGTTGCGCGAACTGGCCGCGGCGCTGGAAGAAGCGCTGCAGGTGGCCGTCCCGCCGCTGGACGGCGCCCAGTTCGACCTGCTGGACGAGACGGTCGAGCGCGTGCGCATCATGCTGCAGGTGTTCGCGCTGGGCGAGCTGGCGCCCGCGCAGCCGGAACTGCTGGCGCGCCTGGAAGCGCTGCGCGATGAGCTGGGCCGCCAGCGCGCCGACGCCGTCATCGCCGACGCCGAGCCGGAACTGGCGCAGCGCCTGGACGCGCTGTTCGCCGCCACGTATGCCAGCATCCTGGCGGATCCGCCGCTCGTCACCGGCACGCCGGCGCTGCCCGCCAGCACGGAACCGGCGCCGCGCGCGCCGGCACCGCACCAGGAAGATCCGGCCGTGAGCGCCGTCGACGATCTGTTCGATGCCTATTTCGACGATCCGTTCGCCGCGCCCACGCTGGAGCAGGCCGAACCCGCGCCCGCACCCGCACCGGTCGAAGCGGACGAGGTCATCGACGTCGATGCGCTGTTCGACATCCTGGTGCCCGGACCCGAGCCGGAACCCGTCGCAGAACCGGAAGCGGACGCGGTGCTGGCCGCGGAGCCGGTATTCGTCGACGACCTCGACCCGGACCTGCTGCCCGTGTTCATGGAAGAAGCGGCGGACCTGCTGCCGCAGATCGGCAACGGCCTGCGCCAGTGGCAGCAGAACCCGGCCGACGTGGCCGTCGCGCAAGGCCTGCTGCGCGCCCTGCACACGGTGAAGGGCAGCGCGCGCATGGCCGGCGCGATGCGCCTCGGCCAGCACACGCACGCGCTGGAAACGCAGATCGAGAACATGCTGCACGCCGGGACGACGAATCCGGCCGCCTTCGACGAACTGCTGGCCAACTACGACCAGGCGCAACTGCTGTTCGAGCAGCTGCAGCAACCGGGCGCGCCGGTGCTCCAACCTGCTCCGGCACCGGAACCCGCGCGGCCGGCGCCGCCCGCGGACGAGCAGGCCGCGCGCGCACCGCTCGTGCGCGTGCGCGCCGACATCCTCGACCGCCTCGTCAACCAGGCCGGCGAGGTGTCGATCACGCGCTCGAAGCTGGAGACGCAGGTCGGTACGCTGAAGGGCATGCTGGCCGAGTTCTCCGACAACCTCGCCAACCTGCGGCGCCAGCTGCGCGAGGTGGAGATGCAGGCGGAATCGCAGATCGCGTCGCGCCTGTCGATCGCGGGCGAGCGCGAATTCGACCCGCTCGAGTTCGACCGCTTCACGCGCCTGCAGGAGCTGACGCGCATGATGGCCGAGAGCGTGAACGACGTCGGTTCGTTCCACGACGGCCTGGCGCGCACGGTGGAAGCGGCGGCCGACGACCTGGCCGCGCAGTCGCGCCTGACGCGCGAGCTGCAGCGCGACCTGATGCGGGTGCGGATGGTGCCGTTCGCGAGCCTCTCTGAGCGCCTGTTCCGCGTGGCGCGCCAGACCGCCAAGGAAATGGACAAGCGGGTCAACCTGGACATCCGCGGCGGCGGCGTCGAGATCGACCGCAGCGTGCTGGAACGCATGGCAGCGCCTTTCGAACACCTGCTGCGCAACGCCATCGTGCACGGTATCGAGCCGCGCGGCCAGCGCCTGGCGGCCGGCAAGCCGGAGACGGGCGAACTGCTCGTGCAGGTGAGCCAGCAGGGCAACGAAGTCGAGATCCGTTTCGCCGACGACGGCGCAGGCCTCGACCTGGGGCGCATCCGCGCCAAGGCGGCGTCCCTCGGGCTGCTGGCCGACGGCGAGGACGTGTCCGACCAGGACGCCGCCGAGCTGGTGTTCGAGCCGGGCTTCTCGACGGCGGACACGCTGACCGAACT
>NZ_JBKYMO010000700.1:0-2281 GCF_047302915.1 Massilia sp. CT11-108
CCAGGCCTGCTGGCGGCGCTGTACGACTACCTGCTGGAACGGGTGCGCGCCGCGCCCTCGCTGGAGCGCACGGCCCACGATTTCGGCGCCAGCCCGGCCACGCTGAAGCGCCAGCTGCTGCGCCATCACACGCATTTCCAGGCCGAGCTGGACCAGGTGCGCACGCACGTCGCGCTATGGCTGTTCCAGGCCCGCCGCCTCGACAATGAAGCGGCCGCGGCCTACCTGGGCTTCCACGATGCCGCCAATTTCCGCCGCTCGTTCAAGCGCTGGACGGGCATCACGCCGGGACCGCTGCGGCTGGCGCTGGACGCGGCCCTGTGAGCATGATTGTTGGGCGAGGTTGAACAGACTTCGCCATTTCTCCACATTTATCGCATTGGCGCGAATGCCGACAATGCCTGCACCGGCGACATTCGTCGCCATTCACGACAAGGAGGCATCATGCCATTCGCAAATTTCAAATTCCCGGAGGGCGTCGTCGACGCGGCCCGCAAGGAAGAGATCATCCACCGCACGACGGCGATGTTCGTCGAGTATTTCGGCGAGCAGGCCCGGCCTTATTCGATGGTGCTGGTGGAAGAGGTCGCCGACGGCGGCTGGGGCAGGGCGGACGAGACGCTGACCCTGGCCAGGATGGGCCTCGCCAAGCCGTAGAGACGCAAGGTTACAACGGTCGGCCAACCAAATGATAGATATGTGGCGAGTGTATTGATATACTGAAATAATTCTTTGTGGAAAAGAATGTAACCGGCTTATCTACCGAGCTCGCGCCATGTATCGACATCAAAATGGAATTCACGCCCCGACCGCAGCACGGACCCGGGGCTTCACGCTGATCGAACTGATCGTCGTCATCGTCATCCTGGGCGTCCTGTCCGCGGTCGCGTTGCCGAAATTCGCCGACCTCGGGGGCGACAGCCGCAAGGCGTCGATCCAGTCGCTGACCGGTTCCGTCAACACGGGCATCAAGCTGGTCAAGTCGCTGACCGCGATCCGCGGCGCCGGCACGCCGCTCGCCATCGCGAACCTGACGAACGTCGACATGGACGGCACCAAGATCCGTGTCTGGAGCGGCTACCCCGACCGGTGGTGCGACGGCATCGGCTCGGTGGTGCAAGGCCTGACGGTGCCGGCCAACGGCTGCTACCTGTCCGCGGCGGCAGTCGAGGCCGACGGCTACACGTTCTATGGCTACGGCAACAACAAGATCCCGAACGGCGATGCCGGATGGCGCATCGAAAGCGCACCGAATCCCACGCAATGTTCCGTGCAGTACTCGTATGCCGGCACCGGCGTTCCGACCGTCAAGGCCAATACCGACGGGTGTTGAGCCGCGGGAAACGCGGCACAGCTTGATTGCGCCTGCAATGCATTAGCGCGCCACGGCGGCGTGCTTTTCGATAGCATGGGGTGTCAATACGAGCGATACAGTGCCGATGGAGATCCCACCCGCAGCCGCCGCGTCCTGCGTGGACGACGTGCTCATCACAAAGGAACTGGAGCGGCGTCCGCGCCGGGCGCCCGACTACGCGGCGGAAAACCGCGCGATGGCTGCGCTCGCCCGCCAATTGGCCGCCGATCCGCACGGCGTCCCCCGGACACTCGCCGAACTGGTGCTCGAATTGTGCGACGCCGGTTCGGCCGGCATCAGCCTTCTCGAGGAACAGGACGGGCGCCGCTACTTCCGCTGGCACGCGGCGGCCGGGCTGTTCGCGGACCATCTTGGCGGCACGATCGCTTTCGACATCAGTCCATGCGGCGTCGTAGTCGACCGCAATCAAACCATGCTCATGCGGTACGGCGAGCGCTGCTTCGCGGCGATGGCCGGCTTCGACCCGCCGATGATCGAAAACCTGCTCGTGCCGTGGACGGCCCAGGGCCGCGCGGTGGGCACGGTATGGGTAATCAGCCATCGCCCCGACCGCGAATTCGATGCCGAGGATGCGCGCGTGCTGCGCAACCTGGCCGACTTCGCGGCTGCCGCCTACCAGGCCATCGTCGCGCTCGATGAAACGGCCGAGGGCCGGCGCGAACTGGAGCAGGCGGCCGAGGAACGCACGCGCGTGCTGGCGGAGCACAACCGCATGCTCGAACACGAGATCGCGCAGCGCCGCCAGGCCGACGACGCGCTGCGCGCCAGCGAGCAGCGCTACCGCGACCTGATCGGCGCGATTCCGGCCGGCGTCGTCGCCTGCGATGCGGCGGGGACGGTCGTGGTGCACCACGCCCGCCCCCCCCCCGTGGGGGGTGGTTTTAACCACAGGAGCGGGCCCCCCAA
>NZ_JBKYMO010000701.1:0-2263 GCF_047302915.1 Massilia sp. CT11-108
ACGCGGCGTTCGCGGCGCGTTGCGTGCGGCCAGGCCTTCCAGCAGCGGCAGGCCGTGCAGGCGCGTGATGAAGCGCAGGATCGACGTCGTGTCGTAGAAGTTGTGGTCGACGGCGCCCTTCTTCGCGTACGGCGAGATGACGATCGCGGGGATGCGCGAACCCGGGCCCCAGCGGTCGCCCTGCGGCGGCGCCACGTGGTCCCACCAGCCGCCGTTCTCGTCGAAGGTAACGACGACGACCATGTCCTTCCACTGCGGCGACTTCTTGAGGTGCTCGATCACGTTGGCCACGTGGGCATCGCCGGACTCCACGTCCGAATAGCCCGCGTGCAGGTTCAGGTTCCCCTGCGGCTTGTAGAACGTAACGGCCGGCAGCCTGCCGGCAATGGCGTCGGCGATGAATTTGTTCGAGATCGGGCTGTCGCCCATGCCGCCGTCGCGCAGGTGCTCGGCGCGCGCCGCGGTGCCCGGTCCGAACTGCCTGAAATAGTTGAACGGCTGGTGGTGGAACTGGAAGTTCGGCCGCTCGCCTTCGCCGCGGCCGTCCAGCGCCGCCTGCCACGCACCCGCGTACCACGCCCAGCTGACGCCTTTCTCGGACAACAGGTCGCCGATCGTTCGATACGTTTGCGGCGGCAGCACGGCCGGGTCTTGCGGATCGGCCAGGTGCGCATCGCCGCCCGGTGCCGGGCGCACCCAGCTCGGCTGGAACGGCGGCGCCATCGTGTTGACCGCGTAGCCGTCCGGCGTGATGGCGCCGTTGTTGACGAACTTCGGCTTGCCCTCCAGCGCGGACTTGGGCGACTCCGGCGCGAGCGCGAGACGGACGCCCGTCGGGCCGTCTTCCAGCACTGCGATCTTCTTCGCGGCCGGCGTGGACGCCGCATCGAAGAATTCCGGTACCCGGCCGCTGACCAGGAACTGGTGGTTCAGGTAGGAGCCGCCGAACGCGCCCATGAAGAAATTGTCGCACAGCGTGAATTGGCGCGCGATCTGCCACAGGCCCAGGTTCTTCGACGTCTCGCCATAATGCCCCATCGTCAGCGCGCCGTTGTCGCCCCACGCGACGAAGCCGTCGTTCTTGCCGCCGTTGATCTGCATCTGGTTCTGGTAGAACAGATGCCACAGGTCGCGCGTGACGATCGCTTCCGGCAGCGGCTTGCCGGCGGCATCCGTCAGCCTGAACGGCGCGTTGGGAAGATGCTGGATGTCGTCTTCCCTGATCAGGTAATCCGTGCCGCCGATGTTCTGGCGCGCGGGCACCATGCCGCCCCAGATCTTCGGCAGTTCCGGCAGGACGCTGCCGTCGCGGTCCTTCTGCGGGACGGCGTTCGCCGCCGGCAGCGGTTGCGCGAGGCCGGGGAAGTCCGCGAACAGGTTGTTGAAGCTGCGGTTCTCCAGGTAGATCACGACGACGTTCTTGACGTGCGCCTTCAGCTTGGCGTCCAGCGAGCCCGCGACCGGCTTCACCGCCTTGGCCGGCTTCGCTTCTGCGGCCGGTGGCGCGATCGACGCCGACAGGCCCACGGCGGCCGCGGCCTGGAAGATGCGGCGGCGCGCGGGGCTGGCGGGGTGGTCGTCGTCGTGATCCTGCATGGCGTTCTCCTGGGGCGCAAAGCATCGATTATCTGTTCTTTTTGCCATCAGGAAAAGAAAAAAGCCCGTCAGTACGGGCAAAAACGACAGCGATCGCTTACAACTCCTTAACGCCGATTTACCCGCGCTCAGTTGCGCTTAACCGCGCTTAACATCCCGCCGGGCCAGAATCCGGGAACGAATCGACGAAAGGATCACCATGAAACGCACCGCGCTCGCCGTCCTCGGCGCCCTCTTCCTGGCCTGCGCGCCCCTCGCCCACGCCGACGACACGCCGGCCCCCACCGCGCGCCCGACGCTGAAACTGCCGCAGGCGCAGGTGGAACGGCTGCTGGAGGTCTACGCCCTGATCAAGCAGAACTATGTCGGCGAGGCCGACGACAACACGCTGTTCGACGGCGCCCTGTCCGGCATGCTGGCCGCGCTCGACGCGCACTCGCGCTACCTGGACAAGGACGCCATGCGCGACGTCGGGCGCGAGAACAGCGGCGAGTACGTCGGCATCGGCATCGAGGTCGAAGGCGACCGCAAGCAACTACGCGTGGTGTCCGCCACCGAAGGCTCGCCGGCCGAACGCGCGGGCGTCCGGCCAGGCGACGTGATCGTCTCGGTGGACGGCGCGCCCGTCGCCGCCATGGCGGGCGACGACGTCGCGCGGCGCATGCAC
>NZ_JBKYMO010000702.1:0-2261 GCF_047302915.1 Massilia sp. CT11-108
AGCTGCAGGCCATCGCCGCCGAGCACGAGGCGCGGCAGCAACCTCCTGATCGCGCGCGACGAGGTCGATGCCCTCGTGCTGCACATGGGGCTGGAAGGCAGGGAGATCGTCGGCGCGACGGCCGACGCCATCCTCGTGCGTGCGCAAGCGGGCGAGAACTGGCATGCGTTCGTGGAATGGACGATCGCGCAGGGCCTCGGCGGCCTGGAGAACATGGCGCTGATCCCGGGCACGGTCGGCGCGTCGCCGATCCAGAACATCGGCGCGTACGGTGCCGAGGTCAAGGACTGTTTTCACTCGCTGACCGTGTTCGACTTCGCGGACGGTTCGATCCGCACCATGGACGCGGCCGCCTGCCGCTTCGGCTACCGCGACAGCGTGTTCAAGCACGCCGAAGGCAGCACGCTCGTCGTGCTGGACGTGACGTTCGCACTGCCGCGCGCGTGGACGCCGAACCTGCGTTATGCGGAACTCGCGCAGGCGGTGCGGGACATCGCCGCGCCGACCGCGCGCGCGGTGGCGGATGCCGTGATCGCGATCCGGCGCCGCAAGCTGCCCGATCCGGCCGAGATCGGCAACGCGGGCAGCTTCTTCAAGAATCCGGTCGTGCCGCGCGAGCACTGCGTGCGCCTGCTGGCCACGTGGCCGGACCTCGTGCACCACGCCCAGCCGGACGGCAGCGAAAAGCTGGCCGCGGGCTGGCTGATCGACCGTTGCGGCTGGAAGGGAAAAAACCTGGGACGCGCGGGCGTCTATCCGAAGCAGGCGCTCGTGCTGGTCAACAATGGCGACGCGACGGGGCACGAGATCATGGCGCTGGCACGCGCGATCCAGGCCGACGTCGAGGCGCGCTTCGGCGTGCGGCTCGAGCCGGAACCCGTGCTGGTGTAAGGCTCACCCGGCCGCGGACACCCGGTTGCGGCCGCTGCGCTTGGCGTCGTACAGCGCGGCATCGGCCCGCGCGATGAAGTCGTCCGGGCCGTCGTCCTCGCCCGGCACGATGCAGGCCACGCCCATCGACATCGTGACATACCCGCACGGCGCCCCCGGATGCGGCAGCGCCAGCTGTTGGAGTCCCGCGCGGCATGCCTCGCCCACGCGCAGCGCGCCGGCGACGTCGGTGTCCGGCAGCAGCAGCGCGAATTCCTCGCCGCCATAGCGCGCCGCCAGGTCGGCCGGGCGCTTCAACTGGCCGGTCAGCACGGCGGCCACCTTCTTGAGGCACAGGTCGCCGGCCGGATGGCCCAGGTGGTCGTTGTACAGCTTGAAATGATCGACGTCGCACAGCAGCAGCGCCAGCGGCAATTGCTGGCGCCGTCCGCGCTGCCATTCGACGTGGACGGCTTCGTCGAAACGGCGGCGGTTGGCGATGCCCGTGAGGCCGTCCAGCGCGGCCAGGCGGCGCAGTTCCTCGTTGACGCGTGCCAGGTTCTCCTGGCTCGCGCTCAGGGACCGGTAGGCGGCGTCGCGCTGCAGGCCGCTGATGTAGCCGGCGGAATGGTGGCGGATGCGGGCCACCAGTTCCAGCTGGTCGGGCAGCTTGACGAGGTAGTCGTGCGCGCCGATGGCAAACGCGTGCGCCTTCAGCTTCGCTTCGTCGCGCGTGGACAGCACGACCACCGGAATGTCGCGCAGCGCCTCGTCTTCCTGGTACGCCCGGATCAGCTGGAAGCCGTCGGCGCCCTGCATGACGAGGTCCTGCAAGATCACGGTCGGCCGGTGCCGCAGCGCGGCCGCATGCGCCGCGCGCGCGTCGGTGACGAACTGGAATTCGATGTCGTCGTGGCGCGCCAGCATGCGGCGGACGGCTTCGATCATGATGAGTTGGTCGTCGACGAGCAGGACGCGCACCTTGTAGTCGGCGTCGTCTCGTTCGCGGCCCTGGAAGTGGCTGACTGCGGACATCGGGAATCGTTGGCGGGACTGAAATGAATGTCGGTCATCATTTTACCCTAATGCGATAGGGATATTGTTGAGCGGCAAAATTTTCTCCGCGGCGCCCAGTTCGGCCGCCGCGCGCGGCATGCCATACACGGCGCAGCTGGCTTCGTCCTGCGCGATCGTCGCCTGGCCGGCCTGGCGCATGGCGAGCAGGCCCGCGGCGCCGTCGCGACCCATGCCGGTGAGCAGGACGCCGGTGGCGTTCCGGCTCCAGTACCGCGCCACCGAGTGGAAGAACACGTCGACCGACGGCCGGTAGACCTCGTCGCGCGGATGGGCATCGTAGACGAGGCGGCGTTCGGGCGTGAGGCGCAGGTGGT
>NZ_JBKYMO010000703.1:0-2240 GCF_047302915.1 Massilia sp. CT11-108
GCCGGCCGACGCGAGGCCCACGTTCGAGCGCAGGAACAGGTGGTCCATGATGAATTTCGCAGGCACTTCGCTGGCGATGCCGGGGCCGCCCTGCGTCATCGCGACCACGGCATCGTACAGCTTCGCCACCGCGGTCGCCAGCAACAGCAGGACGGTCGCGATGGTGGGCCACAGCATCGGCAGGATGATCTGGGCGTAGACGCGCCACGCGGGGATGCCGTCCAGGCGTGCCGCCTTCCAGATTTCCGGGTCGACGCCGCGCAGGCCCGCCAGCATCAGCGCCATCACGAGGCCGGACATCTGCCACACGGTGGCGATGACGACGGTATGGATGGCGAAGTCCTGCGACACGATCCAGTCGAAGCGGAGGTCGTGGAACCCGAGCGCGCGCAGGCTGCCGTCGATGCCGTCGATGCCGTCGCCCGGCGTCAGCAGCCATTGCCACACGAGGCCCGTCGCCACGAACGACATGGCGTACGGGTACAGGAAGATCGTGCGGAACACGCCCTCGCCCCTCATTTTCCACATCGCGTTCTGGTCGATGACTACCGCGAGCAAAAAGCCGATGACCAAGCAGGCCAGCACGAACAGCACGCCGTACACGGCCAGGTTGTGCAGGGAGAGCATCCAGCGCTCGTTGTCGAACAGCCGGTGGTATTGGGCGAGGCCGATGAAGTGCCCGGACGGGAACGTGCGCGAGCCGGTCAGCGAGATATAAAACGTCCACAGGCCGGCGCCGAGATAGCCGAGTGCGGCCACGAGGGCCATCGGCAGCAGCGCGGTGTACGGCGTGACGCGCGTGAGTCGTAAGGTCGCCATGTCAGTAGCGCAGCGCCGACGCGATGCTGTTCTGGGCCCGTTCGACGGGCATGTTGGTATTCCAGTAGGCGGTCAGCACATCTTGCAGCGCACCATTCTGGTCCGGCGTCAGGTACACCTCGGCGACGCCGACGGGCCGCTTCGGATCGCGCAGGATCGCCATGCCCTTGCGCGCGCACGCGTCGAACTGGCTGTCGTCCGCATCCAGGCGCACGGGCACCGAGCCTTTCAGCTTGTTGAACGCGAGCTGCACGTCCGGCCTGTCGACCACGCTCGCGAGCAGTTTCTGCGCGCGCAGCGCGCCGGCGTCGTCCGTTTTCGGGAACACGAACACGTCGCCCTGGATCAGGTAGGGGCTGTCCGCGCCCAGGCCCGGCAGGCAGCCGAACTGGCGGCCCGGCGCCTGGCCGGCGGCGATGAATTCTCCCTTGGCCCAGTCGCCCATGATCTGCATGCCCGCCTTGCCGCCGATGACGAGCGCCGTCGCGTCGTTCCAGTTGCGGCCCGGCGACGCCGGATCGACGTAGCCCTGCAGGCGCTTGTACGCGACGAGC
The DNA here is from genome assembly GCF_047302915.1 of Massilia sp. CT11-108. Classification (NCBI taxonomy): domain Bacteria; kingdom Pseudomonadati; phylum Pseudomonadota; class Betaproteobacteria; order Burkholderiales; family Oxalobacteraceae; genus Massilia; species Massilia sp. CT11-108. The sequence goes on from NZ_JBKYMO010000703.1 coordinate 1,374, forward strand.
ACCTTGCGGAATTCGGCGGAACGGATCGCCGCCTGGTCACGGTCCCGGATGACCTTCAGATACAGGTCGCGCCCGCCCATGTTCGACAGGACCATCGAGAACAGCAGGATGTCCTGCCACGCCTGGCCGCCATGCGCGAGCGGGATCACGCCCGCGGCCTTCAGCTTGTCGAGCGCGGCGAACAGCTCGTCCATCGTCGCGGGCTCGCGCGCGATGCCGGCCTTTGCGAATGCGGCCCTGGAGTACCAGATCCACGTCTGCATGTGGATGTTCATCGGCACGGCGTACCAGTGGCCGCGCACCTTGATCACGTCGATGATGGGCGCGGGCAGCACCTGGTCCCAGCGGTCGCGCCGGGCGAGGTCGTCGACGGGATTCAGCAGGTCTTCCTCGATGATGTCGAGGAACTGCTTCGACGTGTTGAACTGGGCGGCGGTCGGCGGATTGCCGCCGATGATGCGGTTGATGGTGACCGCGCGCGACTGGTCGCCGCCCGCGATCGCGGTGTCGACCCACGTGCCGCCGGCGTCGCGGTAGGCCTGTTCGACCTGCTTCACGGCGGCCGATTCGCCGCCGGACGTCCACCAGTGGATCACCTCGGCCCGTGGACCGGCATGCGCCGCAACCGTAGTCGCGCACAGCCAGGCGCACAACAACGCCCTGCGGGTTCCGTACATGCTGTCTCCGTTATGGCATCCTGGCGGGGCCGGCGCCTTTTTTATACGTATTCGGCATGCCATGGAAACGTTCCCATGGGCATGGTCCGACTATAACATCCCCAAAAAATCAGTGTCAAACAAAACAACGCGCTAGCCTGCCGCCTGCGCGCACACGGCCCGGACGTGGCTCCGCAGCCACGCGTGGACG
>NZ_JBKYMO010000704.1:0-2232 GCF_047302915.1 Massilia sp. CT11-108
GGCCGGGACGACGGGATGCGCCGCTGCGTCGCGCTGGGCGTCGCGCTGGTGTCGCTGGCCTGGGTGATGGAACGGACGGGCCCCGTCTGGGATGCGCTCCAGACGGGCGTCGCGTGAGGGTCAGCGCTGATTGGGCGGGACGATGCCGTACTTCTTCATGTAGCGGTACACGGTGGCGCGTGCCAGGTTGAGCTCTTCCGACACCTTGGTCACGCTCCACTTGTGGCGCACGAGCGCGTCGAGCAGCGGCGCAGCCTCGCAGTCCTCGCCGCCGGAGGGGGTCGCGGCGGCGACGGGAGCAGCCGGAAGGCTGGAAAACTGCTCGGTCAATTCCTGCGGCAGGTCGGCCGCCGTGATCGTCTCGCCATCGGACACCGCCAGCGCGAAGCGCAGCACGTTGCGCAGCTGGCGGATGTTGCCCGGCCACGCGAAGCACAGCATGGCGTGCATGGCGTCCAGCGACAGGTGCGCATCCATGCCGAGCAGTTCCGCCTCCTCGGCCAGGACTTTTTCGATCAGGTAGCGCTTGTCCGCGCGGTCGCGCAGCGCCGGCAGGTGCAGGGTCGCGCCGCACAGGCGGTAATACAAATCTTCGCGGAAGCTGCCGGCGCTGATCAGGTTGCGCAGGTCGCGGTGCGATGCCGCGATCACGGTCAGGTCCACGGGGACGGGCTTGTCCGCGCCGAGCGGCAGGACTTCCTTTTCCGACAGCACGCGCAGCAACCGGGTCTGCAGGTGCAGCGGCATGTCGCCGATCTCGTCGAGGAACAGCGTGCCGCCGTCGGACTGCAGGATCAGGCCCTTCATGCCTTTCGCGCGGCCGCCCGTGAACGCGCCGGCCGTGTAGCCGAACAATTCGCTTTCGATCAGCGACTCGGGAATCGCGCCGCAGTTCACGGCGACGAACGGCTTGTGGGTGCGCTCGCTCGACCGGTGCAGGGCCTTGGCGATGACTTCCTTGCCGGTGCCCGTCTCGCCGTGGATCAGGATGTTCAGCTTGCGGTTCAGCAGGCGCTTGGCCTGGTCCAGCAGCCGCCGCATCGTGTTGTCGTCGCCGGCCAGGCAATCCAGTTCCGGATGGTGGGCGGGCGCCGCGCCGTCCGCCGTCTCGACGACGACGCTGGTGCGCGCGGCGGGACGCGGGCGCGGCACCTTCACGCTCGCATAGAACATCTGGTTCGAGCCGCGCGTGACGATCGAGCGCTCGCCCATCGTGCCGGCGCGCGCGAGGCGCAGCAGGTCGTCCGGCGCGACGTCGTCGTCATAGGCCAGCATGATCTCGCCGCTCACCTCGACCAGCGCCCACGCCGTGCCGAGGCGCAGGATCCAACGGTCCTGGAAATGGCGCAGGAAGTTCGCGTCCTCGATCATTTCCGCATACATCATCGTCAGGTGCAGCGCGAGATGCTGGCTTTCCTTGTACGTCGGCGACGTCAGCGCGGACAGGTCGAGCACCGCGAGGAATTTACCCTCGGGGTCGAACAGCGGCGCGGCGGAACAGGTCAGCGGGATATGGGTGGGATCGAAGTGGTCGTCCTGGTGGCATGTCAGCGCCGTCTGCTCGGCCACGCAGGTGCCCACGCCGCAGGTGCCGGCCGACCGTTCGCTCCATTCCGCGCCCAGGTACAGGCCGGCCCTCTTGAGGTCCGGCGCGCGCGCGTCGTTGCCGATGTAGTCGACGGTGACGCCCTGCGCATCCGTCAACAGCAGCACGTAGCCGAGGCTGGAGACGCGCTTGTACATCTGTTCCATGCCCACGCGGGCCACCTGCATGAATTCCTCGATCTGTTCCTGGTGCGCGCGCAGCGTGGCGGACGTCACGATGTGCGGCGCCTTCGGGCGCGCCGGATCGAGCCCGTAATCGTTCACGCAGCGGCGCCACGAGTTGTGGATCAACTCGTTGGCGCCGTTCGCGGCGGTACCGTGCATGGCCACCGACATCACGTTGTCGATGTGCCGGTTCTGTGCCTGATTCGTCATTGTCGTCTCCTGCAGCGCCGGCAACTCGTCGTTTGCCGGTCGTGTACTTACGGTTTATGGTACTCCATTTATGAACTGTAAACTCATCCCATGCGTTCGGGTGCGGCGCGGAACGGCTGCAGTTCGTCCAGCGGATCGCTGGCGCCGAACAGCCAGCCGCGGTCCAGGTCCGCCGCCGCATGCTGCACGTCCGCGTGGTAGCTCGACCGCACGAGCGGGCCCACGGCCGCATGCGCGACGCCGCGGAGGGGC
>NZ_JBKYMO010000705.1:0-2220 GCF_047302915.1 Massilia sp. CT11-108
GCGGACGCACACGCCCCGGGCGCAAACCGTTGATTGTAACCCGCCGGGCGTGCCGCCGTCCGCCGCCGCCGTGTTCGCGGGCGGCGCCACGCCGCTCGCGCGCAACTGGCGTTCCAGTTCGTCGACGCGCGCGCGCTGCTCTTCCAGCTGTTGTCGCATGATCTTGAGCTGCTCGAGGAGGTCAGGACCGGACTGGGCACCGGCCGGGATGGCCGCCAGGGCCACGCTGACACCAATCACGCCGTACAGCGCTGGAATTTTATGCATAGGTTTTCTCCAGGTAAAAATCCGTCACCTGCCGGTGGCGGCGGTATTGAGCGCGTTCGCGAGGCTGGACTGGAAGTTCATGGACTGCAGCAGTCCGCGTGCGTTCACGCTTGCATTGATGATGGTCTGGTTGTTGATCAACTGGTTGTTCAGGCTGTTCTGGATGACGGTGCCGCCCAGCGTGGTGTCGCCCATCTGGACGTTGAACGTGCCGCCGCCGTTCTGGATCAGCCGCACCTGGTTCGCCATGTCGGCGGTGAGCGTACTGTGGCCGCTCGTCAGCTTGCCGAGGTCGCCGAGCTCCAGCTGGCTGCGTTCGGCCACGTTGCCGTTGATCGTGACGATGCGCTCGATGCCGAGCGATACCGCCAGGCCGTTGTCGGTGATGAAGCCGCCGCGGTAGTCGTCCAGCGAGTCGGCCGCCACGGCGTTGTCGCTGGTGAACGGGTTGTCCGGGCCGCTGGCATGGCCCTGCGTCGCGATCGCGGCGCTGGCCAGCACGAGGCCGATCTGGACGGGGATGCGCATGGGGTCTCCTGTCAAAAATCGCCGGGACCGAATTTCGGCAGCGTCGTCATGTCGATCGCGGTCCGGGTCACACCCTCGGCCAGCGGCGCGCGCGGCGCGGCGCGCCAGTCGAGGTCGGCGTTGAACGAAGGCTTGCCGGGCGCGTCGTGGATCACGAACAGCAGCCGGGTCGGCCAGATGGATTCGAAGTGCTCGCGCGTCACGGAGCGCGTGCCGCTGGACGGATCGCCCAGCAGGATGCGCCCGTCGTCCGCGCCCTTGATCACGACGAAGTGGTTGTAGCCCTTCTCGGAGATCAGCACGATGGCGGGCAGTTTGCTGTCGAACAGTTTCTGCAACGGCACCTGGAAGCCGTCCGCCTTATAGCCGATCTTTGCGAGATAGCGCTGCATGTCCAGCAGCGAAAAGCCTTCGCGCCGGATCTTGGCCTGGTCGCCGATCTCCCACATCGCCTTGAAGGCGGTCGTTTCGCTGATCGGATAGCCGTAGTGATAGGTCAGCAGCGTGGCCAGGGCGGCCGAGCCGCAGCTGAAGTCGTATTGCTGGCGGGTCGTCGACGCGAAGCGCAGTTCGCGCATGCTCTTGACCGGTACGTCGAACCGGGCGCCGCCCGCGATCGGCAGGTCGGCCGCATCCACGCGGGCAGCGCCCGCCAGTGCGCACAGCAGCAGGGGCAGGGCGCCGTACTTCATTTGAACTGCAGGTTGACGATGGTGGCATTCTGGATCAGGACGTTCGCGCCGCTGTTCTGGATAACCACCGGTATGCCCGACATGTTGGCGAACGCGCCGGCATCGATCGTGTTCGACCCCGTGACGACGTTCACCGCGCTGTTGCCGCTCACGACCCCGCCGAGATTCGCGTTGTTGCTGGTGTTGAACGTGTCCGTCCCACCGCGCGAATGCTCCAGCTTGCCCAGGTCGGCGGCGGGGCCGAATCCGAGCGAGTCCTGCGCCTGGACCGACTTGCCGTCTCCCTTGTCGGCACCCGTGGCCGGCTGGGCGGCCGGCGCGCTGTCCCGGGCGGGAACCGCGAGTTCCGGTCCTGCCCAGGCCGCGGATGCGCAGACCGCGAGCACAGCGAAGCTGCACACGCGGTTGCTGACGCTACTCTTGAGTGATGACTGCATTCTCTACCCCCGGTTGCATCGAAAAACCGCCGTGCCCGCAGGCACGGCGGTCCTTGGCATTACTTGCCGACAGCCAGGTTGCTCTGGACGTTGACACTCTGCTGGACCAGCGAGGAGAAGCCGTTGTTCTGGCTGATCACCATCACGCCCGCAGCCGACTGGCCGACACCGCTCATGTTGTTGGACATGTCGAAGGAGCCGGCATTGACGGTGTTCGAGCCGCCGTTGCCGCCGGTGCCCGCACCGCCCAGGCCACCCGTGCCCACGCCGGCCGTGATGTTGGCCAGGGCGCCGCC
>NZ_JBKYMO010000706.1:0-2217 GCF_047302915.1 Massilia sp. CT11-108
CACATGCTCACCGACGTGCCGGGCGGCCGCGGGGGGAATGCGTCGAACGACAAACACCTGGCGCAGGACTTTCCGACGCTGGGCGCGGCCACGGCGCAGACCCTGCTGCGCATGGCGCGCGACGTATTCCCGCACGACAAACTGGCGGACCGCTACTACGTCGAAGCGATCCAGCCGTTCGAGCGCGCGGCCGCGAAGGATCCGAAGCAGGCGGCCCTGTTCCGCGACGGGGTGCGCGACCTGGACAAGGCCGCCATGAAACGCTTCGGCAAGCCCTATGCGGCCGTCAAGCGCGAGCCGGAGCGCGTCAGCCTCCTGAAGGCGATCGAGCCGTCGCCGTTCTTCCAGAAGGTGCGCGGCGAGATGGTCACGAGCCTGTACGACAACAAGGCGGTGTGGCCGCTGCTCGGCTACGAGGGGTCGTCGTGGGAGCAGGGCGGCTACATCAACCGCGGCTTCAACGACATCGACTGGCTGTAAACGCGCAAACCATAACAAAAAACAGGAGACGGCAATGAGCAAGAAAATCGAATTGGGCGACGACGACGCGATCGTCATCATCGGCTCGGGCGCGGGCGGCGCGACGCTGGCCAACGAACTGGCCCAGCGGGGCGTGGACAAGATCGTGATCCTCGAAGCGGGCAAGCATTTCACGCAGGCGGATTTCGAGAACGACGAGTGGGCCATGTTCAACAAGATCTCGTGGCTCGACAAGCGGATTTCGGCCGGCGGCTGGCACCACACGAAGACCTACCCGAACCTGCCGGCGTGGATCGTCAAGGCGGTGGGCGGGTCGACCGTGCACTGGTCGGGCGTCGCGCTGCGCTTCCAGGAGCACGACTTCAGGACGCGCACGACCTACGGCAAGGTCGACGGCGCCAACATCCTCGACTGGCCGATCACGCTGGCGGAACTGGAGCCGTACTACGAACTGGCGGAAAAGAAGATGGGCGTGGCCGGCACGCGCGCGAGCGGCTTGCCGCCGATGCCGGAATCGAACCAGACCAAGGTCGTGGCGGCCGGCGCGCGCAAGATCGGCTACAACAAGATCATCCGCCCCGTCGCATCGAATTCGCAGCCGTACGACGGGCGTCCCGGCTGCCAGCAGATCGGCTTCTGCATGCAGGGCTGCAAGGTGGGCGCGAAATGGTCCACCTTGTACACCGAAGTGCCGAAGGCGCTGGACACCGGCCGCGTGGAACTGCGCCCGGAAAGCATGGTGCTGCAGATCCAGCACGACAAGTCCGGCAAGGTGAACGGCGTGCTGTACGCTGACAGCCAGGGCCGTCACGTATTGCAGAAGGCGCGCCTCGTCGCCGTCGCCGGCAATTCCATCGAGTCGCCGCGCCTGCTGCTGAACTCCGCGTCGGCCATGTTCCCGAACGGCCTCGCGAATTCGTCCGGCCAGGTGGGCCGCAATTACATGAATCACGCGACGGCCGCCGCCGTGGCGATCCACAAGAAGCCCGTGTACATGAACCGCGGCTTCGACATCGGTGCCGTCGTCGCCGACGAGGTGGCCTTGAACACGCGGCGCGGCTTCAACGGCGGCTACTATCTCGAAGGCCTCGCCCTGGGCCTGCCGTACACGGCGGCCTTCATGAAGCCGGGCGGCTGGGGCCGGGACGTGACGTCGGCGCTGGAAATGTACGACCACATGACGGCGATCTGGGTCTGCGGCGAAGACATGGCGCGCGAACAGAACGGCATCACGCTGCACCCGACCGAGAAGGATCAGTACGGCCTGCCGGTCCCGATCGTGTCGAAGACGTACCACAAGAACGACAACGCGATCGCGGCGCACGGCCTGGTCCAGTTCCGCAAGCTGTCCGAAGCGGTGGGGGCCACGCGCGTCATCGACATGCCCGCGTACCCGGCCAGCCACAACCTCGGCACGAACCGCATGAGCGAGCATGCGCGCGACGGCGTCGTCAACAAATGGGGCCGCACGCACGACGTCAAGAACCTGTACATCTCGGACGGCAGCCAGTTCGCATCGAGTTCCGCCGCGAATCCCACGTTGACCATCGTCGCGCTGGCGATCCGCCAGGCCGAGCACATCGCCGGCGAGCTGGCACGCGGCGCGGTGTAGGAGCAGCGATGAAGCCGACCTCCAAACAGCTGGGCGCGGCCAAGACGAGCCGCATTCCCATCAAGATCGTGCCGGCCGAGCGCTTGCCGAAGCCGGACTGGATCCGCACGCGGGCGCCGGCGCCG
>NZ_JBKYMO010000707.1:0-2209 GCF_047302915.1 Massilia sp. CT11-108
CCCCCCCCCCCCCCCCCTTTTTTTTCACCCCCCCCCCCCCCCACCCCCCCTGTCGCTCCGTCTGGTGGGCTCGTATATGTTTAAAAGACACAGCCGCCACCACCTGTGCCAGCCGCACCGCGCACCCCGGGCACCACGGCCGCGGACGACCCGGTGATCCAGGCCCTGATGCGCGGCCTGGGCCTCTCCGAACTGAACACGAAGCGCAGCGCCGAGGAGATCGCGGAACTGGCCGGCGCCATGCTGCGCGAAGCGACGGCCGGCACGATGGGCGTGCTGATGGGCCGTGCCATGACCAAGCGCGAGAGCCGCCTGGACATGACGATGATCTCGGCCGCCGCCAACAATCCGCTGAAATTCTTCCCGGACGCGGACAGCGCGCTGACGCAGATGATCAACGGGACGATGCCTGGCTATATGCAGCCGGCGCGCGCGTTCGCCAACGCGTTCGACGACCTGAAGGCGCACGAGCTGGCGATCATGGCCGGCATGCGCGCGGCGCTGGAAGGCGTGCTCGCCCGCTTCGACCCGGCCGCCATCGAGGCGCGGCTGCAGGTGCCGACCGTGATGGACAAGATGCTCGCGGCGAACCGCAAGGCCAAGATGTGGGACCGATTGGTCGAGCTGTACACGCAAATGGCCGTTGAGGCGGACAGCGATTTCCATCGCCTGTTCGGCGAAGCGTTCGGCAAGGCCTACGAGGAACAGGTCGCGCGGCTGCGCCAGGCGCGCCGCTGACCTCCCATCAACCGATACTCCAATCACTGCCAACGAATGTCCTGGAATAGTAAAGTCATCTGGTCGGAGGGCATGCTGCTGCAGCCCCAGCACCTGCAACAGCACGACCGCTACCTGCACAGCGTGATCGAACAACGCGTCGCGGGCGTGCGCGCCTACGCGTGGGGTTTCACGAAGCTGGTCATCGACGAACAACTGCTCGCCCAGGGCAAGCTCGCGTTGCTGGCGGCGAGCGCCGTGCTCCCGGACGGCACCACGCTGAACCTGCCGCAGGACGACGCGCTGCCCCAGCCGATCGACATCCCCGAGGATGCGCGCGACGCGCTGATCGTGCTGGCGCTGCCGCTGCGCCGCATGGGCATCGCGGAGACCGGCGACGATCCGGGCCCCGACAACTTCGCGCGCCACCGCCCCGTCGACTACGAGGCGATGGACAGCAATGGCCTGGACAACAGCGCGCTGATGCAGGTGGGCAGCCTGCGCCTGCGCGTGGCGCTGGAGAAGGACGTCGTCAACGCGTACACGACCCTCGGCATCGCGCGCGTGATCGAGCGCCGGCCGGACAACCGCGTCGTGCTCGATCCCGCGTATTGCCCGCCGTGCCTGGACTTCCGCGTCGCGCCGCGCCTGTCGGCCTTTGCCGATGAACTGGTCGGCCTGCTGGGCCAGCGTGCGCAGGCGCTGGCCGGACGTTTGAGCCAGCCCGGCGTCGCCGGCGCCGCCGAGATCGCGGACTTCCTGATGCTGCAGCTCCTGAACCGCAGCCTGCCGCTGTTCGGCCACCTGGCCGGCATGACGGGCCTGCATCCGGAGCGGCTGTATGCGGAACTGGCCCAGCTGGCCGGCGAACTGTCGACGTTCAGCCGGCCGGACAAGCGCGCCGCCACGTATCCCGTGTACCGTCACGACCGGCTGAACGAAAGCTTCGCGCCGCTGATCGAAGACGTGCGCGCGGCGCTGTCGCTCGTCGTCGACCCGCGCGCCGTCGCGCTCGCGCTGGAAGAGCGCCAGTTCGGCATCCGCGTGGCCGTCGTGCCGGACAAGGAATTGCTGCGCACCGCGACGTTCGTGCTCGCGGTGAACGCGCACATGCCGCCGGAAGCCGTGCGCAGCGGCTTCCCGGCCATGGTCAAGATCGGGTCGATCGAAAAGATCCGCGACCTGGTCAACCTGCAGCTGCCGGGCATCGCCCTGCGCGCGCTGCCCGTGGCGCCGCGCCAGCTGCCGTTCCACGCCGGCTACACGTATTTTGAACTCGACAAGGCGGGCGAGCACTGGACCCAGCTGCAGAACTCCGTCGGCTTCGCGATGCACATCCCGAACGAGTACCCGGGCCTGCAGATGGAGTTCTGGGCCATCCGCAAATAAGCAAATGAGCAGGAGGACCGCTTGAGCGATCCAACGAACCCCATGCAGGACCCCGACCGCACCGTGCTGGTGCCCGCACCCGGCGGGCGCCGCACGGCCCCCA
>NZ_JBKYMO010000708.1:0-2202 GCF_047302915.1 Massilia sp. CT11-108
CGGTGCGCTGTTCCATCCAGGAGTCCTCCATGTTTGAGAGTCTCATCGACCTGTTGCCCGACCTGGCCGTCGCGCTGGGCCAGACCCTGGCCATGCTCGGTATCGGCGTGTGCGCCGCCGTGCTGTTCGGCGGCCCGCTCGGCGTCGTCCTGTTCGTCGTCGGCGAAGGCCAGTCGCTGCACAACCGTCCCCTCGCGCTGCTGCTCGGGTGGACCGTGAACACGATCCGCTCGTTCCCGTTCATCATCCTGCTCGTCGCGCTCGTGCCGCTCACCCGGCTGATCGCCGGCAGCTCGATCGGGCCGCTCGCGGCCTCCGTGCCGCTGTCGATCGCCGCCGTCCCGTATTTCGCGCGCCTCGTCGAACAGACCCTGCGCGACGTGCCGCGCGGCGTGATCGAGGCGGCGCAGGCAATGGGCGCGTCCGAGCTGCAGATCGTCACCCGCGTGCTGCTCGTCGAAGCCCGCTCCGGCCTCGTGCTGGCGCTGACTGCCCTCGCGATCGGTTTTCTCTCGTACGCCGCGGCGGCCGGCGTCGTGGGCGGCGGCGGCATCGGCGACCTCGCCATCCGCTACGGCTACTACCGCTTCGAGACGGACATCATGGTGTTCACCGTCGTCGTGCTGGTCGCGCTCGTGCAGGTCATCCAACTCACGGGCGACCGCTTCGCGCGGCGGCTGGACAAGCGCCAGCCGGGCTACGCGAGGACAGATTGACCCCACCTCTCACGATAAATGGAAATTTCTGCATAGAAATTTGATTGCCGGCCACGTTTTTTGCTACATTGGCGGTTTTATCTCTACGGGATGGCCGCCATCCCCGCTTGCGGCCGCGAATGCGCGAATCCACTCTGTTCAAGCACCTGACTTCCAGCTCGATCGTCACCGCCTGCTGCGTGCTCGGTCTGCTGTATTTCGGGCGCGACGTCCTCGAACCGCTCGCGCTGGCGGTCATCCTCAGTCTCGTGATCGCCCCGCTGATCCGCACGCTGCGGCGCATCGGCCTGGGCCAGGTACCGGCGACGATGCTGTCCGTGCTGATGGTGGGCACGTGCGTGGTCGGCCTGGGCATCGTCCTCGCGTTCCAGCTCGTCGCCGTGACGGGCGACCTGCCGAAATACCGTGCAGCGATCCGCACCAAGGTCGCGGCCGTGCGCGAGATGACGGAGCGGCCGTTCGCCCGCATCGAGGCCGAGATCAGCGCCGTGCAGCCGCAGGCACAGCAGAGCGGCACCGTCAGCAGCCGGCGCGGCATGAGCACCGTGACCGTCAGCCCGACGCAGCCGCTGCCCGTCGAGATCCGCCAGCCGCGCCTGACGACGCGCGATTCGCTCGCGCGCCTGTTCGCGATGGCGTGGGGACCGCTGGGCGAAGCGGGCCTCGTGCTCGTCCTGCTCGTCTTCATCTCGCTCGAACACGAATCGCTGCGCGACCGCCTGATCCGGCTCGCCGGCCAGACCGAAATCAACCGCACGATCCGTACCCTGGGCGACGCGGCCCAGGGCGTGTCGCGCTTCTTCCTGTCGCAATTCACCGTCAACCTGACATTCGGCACCCTCATCGGCGTGCTGCTGTGGCTGGCCGGCGTACCGCACGCGGGCCTGTGGGGCGCGCTGTCCGGCATGCTGCGCTTCGTGCCCTACCTGGGCGTGATGGCGGCGGGCGCCGTCATCGCCGTGTTCGTCGCCGCCATCGACCCCGGCTGGCAGCTCGCCCTGTCCTGCATCGCCCTGTTCGTCGCGCTGGAACTGTTCGTCGCGAACGTCGTCGAACCGAAGGTCTACGGCCACAGCTCGGGCCTGTCGCCGCTCGCCGTGATCGTCTCGGCCGTGTTCTGGGGCGCGATGTGGGGGCCGGTGGGCCTGCTGCTGTCGACGCCGCTGACCTTGTGCTTCGTCGTGGCCGGCCGCCACGTGCGCGGGCTGGAACCGGTGACGATCCTGCTGGGCGACGCCCCCAACGTCTCGGGCGCCCAGCGTTTGTACCAGCGCCTGCTGACGGCCGACAGCGACACGATCGTGCGCGACGCCCACGCCTACCTGCGCCGCGCCAGCTTCGCGCGTTATTGCGACAAGGTGCTGCTGCCGGGCCTCGCCCTGGCCGGCGCCGACATGCGCGCGGGCCGCATCGACGCGGGCCAGATGGAAACCATGCGCGCCGCGATGGGCCGCGTGGCGGCGACCCTGAACCCGGAAGGCCGCAC
>NZ_JBKYMO010000709.1:0-2191 GCF_047302915.1 Massilia sp. CT11-108
CCCCCCCCCCCCCCCCCCCCCCCCCTTTTTTTTTCCACCCCCACCCCGCAAACCCCCCGGTCGCCCCGTCGGGGGGGCGCGGATTTGTGTAAACGACACCGCCGCCGGCGCGCGCGCGGGCCGGCGCTGGCGCGCGGCCCAGGTCTCGTACTGGTCGGACGGCACCGCGTGCACGAGCAGCGCCATCAGCGCATGTTCGAGACCACAGAATTCGGCGCACTGCCCGCGGTAGGTGCCGGCGCGGTCGGCACGCAGCCGCAGGGTGGCCGTGCGGCCCGGGATCATGTCCTTCTTGCCCGCCAGGTTCGGGATCCACAGCGAATGGATCACGTCATCGGCGCGCAGCGTGACGATGACGGGCCGGCCGACGGGAATCGTCAGCTCGTTCGCGGTCGTGAATTCACGGGCCCCGTCCGCATCGCGGTAGCGCGCTTCCCACCACCACTGGTGGCCGACCAGTTCGATGTCGACGGCATCGCGCAGGGTCAGCCGCGCCAGCGCGCGGCTCGTGAACGCATCGGCCGCCAGCAGCGCGAGCAGGCCCACGATGCACGCGGCGGTGGCCCAGCCGATGCGGTGCCAGATGCGCCGCTCGGGACCTTCCAGGGACGACGTGTCGGGCCGGGTGGCGGCGTCCGCGGCGGGTGCGCACCAGACGGCGATGATCGTCGCGACGACGATGGCCACGAACACGAAGGTGCAGAGCGCCAGCGTACCGTTCCACAAGTCGCCGATGTGGGCCGCCTGGGCGCCGGCGGCACGCAGCGCATCCTGCATGGCGCTTGCTGGCGCAGCGCGCTGGAATTCCATGTGCCTCCCCGAAAAAAAGGTCGAATCTGAATGCCAAAATGTCTACATTGCAGATATACCTTTTTTTCGGCCGTTCCCGCGCACGAATCAACGTGCCGGCGGTCGGATCAGCGGCAAAAGGCGTCGAGATTGCCGACAGGTTCGACGGCCGGCAGCCCTGCCAGGTCGATGCCCGCATCCTGCGCGCGCCGCTCGATCATCGCGCCGTTGCCGGCACCCGGACTCGGGGTTCGGTAGGCCGCGTCGGACTGCGCCTGGTCCAGCGTCACGTAATGCGCGCCGGCCGCGTCCAGGCGCTTCATCACTTCCGGCAGGGTGGCCGCGCTCCAGGCACCCATGTGCGTCAGCAGCACCTGCGGGATCATGCGGCCGTACACGCGCTGCGACATCGCCTTCGTGCGCGCCAGTTGCTGGTCGATGCGGCGGTAGTAGCTCGCCTTCATGCCCTCGATCGCGGCCTGGTCGCCCTTCGCCACGCAGCGCGCGTACGTCTCCGTGTATGCCCAGTCGTCGAAGCCGAGGGTCACGTCCGCGACGCGGTAGCCGCGCGCCTTCAGCCACGCCAGCGCATCGTCGTGGCGCGCGCCCTTGCCGCCCGCGTCGAGGAACGGGTAGCGCAACACGTGCCAGTCCTTGCCGGCCATGTATTTTTGCAGTACGGGTTCGTTCTTGCGCACGTCTTCTTCCCAGGCGTCCAGCGACGCCGCCTGCGACAGGCCCATGTGGGTGTAGCCGTGGTTGCCGAGCGGGTAGCCGGCCTTGCGCCACACGTCCAGCGCGGCGGCGCTCTCCGCCTCCTTGCCGAGGGCCACGGCATTGACGAAGCCCCACGCCTCGGGCACGCCGTGCGCCCTGAACGTCGCGATGTGCGAGCGCGCGATGTCGGCGCGGCTGATGTCGGCCGGCTTGGAGCCGTGCGAAGGCAGGTCGTCGACCGTGATGGCGACGTCGAAGCGGTCAGCCGGCGCAGCGATGGCGCTGCCGAAGGCGAGTGCCAGTGCGCACAGGAGGATGGATGGTTTCAAGGCTGTCTCCGTAATTAGTTCGATGGATGCATTATCGACCGGATGGGCGGAAGCAGGCAACGGGCCCGGGAACGATTTATGATCGCATGGTCCGATATCCGCTCGACGAAAGGAAATCCGCATGCGGATACGCCTCGCCGCTGCCCTCCTTGCCGCCGTGATGACCGCGCCCGTCCTTGCCGTGCCGCGCGACGCCGCGCATCCCGCGACGCGCCAGGACGCCATCGCGGACCTGGGCGACGACTTCGGCAACAGTCTCGCCGGCACGGATGCCGCCACGCTGATGGCGGAAGCGGAGCGCCATGCGCAGGACTGGGACCTGCACGGCACGGCACGCGCACGGGCTTGCCCGCCAG
>NZ_JBKYMO010000710.1:0-2189 GCF_047302915.1 Massilia sp. CT11-108
ACGCCCGGCAATCGCCGCGCGCCCCGCCCCCAAGGACCCCCATGGCCAAAGAAGAACTCATCGAAATGGACGGCATCGTCCAGGAAATCCTGCCGGACTCGCGCTTTCGCGTCGACCTGGACAATGGACACAAACTGATCGCCTACACGTCGGGCAAGATGCGCCAGCACCATATCCGCATCCTCGCGGGCGACCGCGTGACGCTGGAGATGTCCGCGTACGACCTGAGCAAGGGTCGCATCACGTTCCGCCATATCGAGAAGCGCAACGCGCCGCCGGCGCGCCGTCCGGCCTACCGCCGCTGACGTCAGTCCTGCGCGGCCGGCGCCATGTTCACGAACCGCGTGAGTACGAGCACCGGCAGCGCCGACAACACCACCCACAGGAAGAAGTGACGGTAGCCCAGCGCATGCTGGATGTCGCCGCTGACCACCTTCGACAGCACGAAGCCCAGCTGCATGAACCCGGACCCCAGCGCGTAGTGCGCGGTCTGGTAGCGGCCGGGCGCGATCACCTGCATGATGAACAGGATCATGCCCACGAAGCCGAACCCGTAGCCGAACATCTCGGTCGACAATGCCGCCATGACGAGGCCCAGGTGCGACGGTTGCGCCGCGCTCAGGTACCAGAACACGAGGTTCGGCACGTTCATCGCGAGGATCAGCACGAGCATCGCGCGCTTCAGGCCCACGCGCGCCGTGAACCAGCCGCCGAGGATGCTGCCGACCAGGAAGGCCGCCGTGCCGGCCGTGCCGTAGATGGCGCCCACTTCCTGCGTCGACAGGCCAAGGCCGCCGACCGCGCGCGCATCGCGCAGGAACAGTGGGCCGATCGTCTGCACCTGCCCTTCCGCGAGACGGAACAGCAGGATGAACACGATGCCCATCCAGATGCCCGGCTTGGCGAAGAATGCGCGCACGACGTCCACCAATACGTCCACGCTGCCACGCATCGACGCGCCGGCGCCCGTCCTCACGGTCTCGGGCAACGCCCACACGTGATACAGCCCGAGCCCCGCCAGCAAGGCGCCCAGCACCCCGAACACGGTGGCCCACGCGGCCGGGGGACCGATGCGCTGTTCGAGGAAACCGGCCAGGATCACGAGCCCGCCCAGCGACAGGAACTTGGCACCGTTGAAGAACGCGCCCTGCCAGCCGGCGTACGCGCATTGCTGGCGCTCGGACAGGTTCGCGATATATAGACCGTCGGCCGCGATGTCGTGCGTGCTGGACGCGAACGACACGATGGCCAGCAGCCCGATCGCCAGCCCGAACCACGCGGGCAGCTGCAGCGCGAGGGCCAGCGCCGCGAGCGCGATGCCGCCCGTGACCTGCAGCACGACGACGACCCGCTTCTTGCTCGCCGCGAGTTCCAGAAATGGACTCCACAATGCCTTGAACACCCACGCGAGGCCGAGGACGCCGGTCCAGCGTGCGATCTGCTCGTTGGGCACGCCCATGCTCTTGAACATCAGCCCCGCCACGAGGGCGACGCTGAAGAACGGCAGGCCCTGCGCGAGGTACAGCGTGGGCACCCACGCGAGCGGGTGCCGGTGCGCCTGGGGTGTCAGGTGGTCGGGACGGATGCTATCCATGGGAATCCAGTGCGATGACGACGGTTGCGCTCTTGCGGCCGCGCGTGTCGAAGGTGGCGACCTTGAACACGGCGGCGCCCTGCCCTGCCGCAACCGGTCCGGTGTAGCGCGGGCTGGCGGCATCGGGCTCGCTGCCGTCCAGAGTGTAATGCAGCGCGAGGCCCGGCAGGGCCACGTTCGCGTGGAACGTCCGGCCATCGGCGACGGCGCCCGGCGGCGGCAACCGGTAGCCGTAGGCCAGCGGCGCGCGGTCGAGCCGTGCCAGCTCGCGCTGGCCGAGGCGGTTGGCGAATTCGTTCCACGCGTCGTCCATGGCGCGTGTACGCTCCCCGGCATCGTCGATCGCGCACCAGCCGGGATCCGGCGCCCACGCCCGCTCCGCCAGCGCCACGAGGCGCGGCGCGGCCAGGTATTCGATGCGGTCGCGCGAGCGGGCATTCTCTCCCCACAGCTGTCCCTGCAGGCCATTGACGCGGCGCCGGCCCTCGGCCGTCAGGCGCGGGAGGGCGGCCCCCCCCCCCCCCCCCCCCCCCCCCCCGGCCCCCCCGCGGCCAGGTATTCGATGCGGTCGCGCGAGCGGGCATTCTCTCCCCAC
>NZ_JBKYMO010000711.1:0-2186 GCF_047302915.1 Massilia sp. CT11-108
CCGCCGGCGCTGGGCTTCGGCGGCAACGGCGGCGGCGGATTCGCGCGCCAGTGGCGGTAGATGCGCAGGGCGACGTGGGCGTCGTCGGCCGCGTACAGAATCTGCTTGTCGGACAGGCGCGGCAGGGCCCAGTTGGTCGTCGTGATCTTGCGCGATTTCTGCAGGCGCTTGCCGAAGAAGCGCGCGACGGCCGTCTTCGCGCCCAGCGCATTGCGCTCGCCGCGGCGCAGGGCCGTGGACAGGTCGAGCACGTTGCACGTCTCGATGCCCAGCTTGGCGCGCAGGCGGCGCAGGTCGTCGCCGAGGCCGAAGCCGACTTTCAGGATGGCAGGCGATTCCAGCACGGCGCGCAACACGTCGACGCCGGGCGGCAGCTCGGGAGTTGCGTCCGGCGCGCGCGGCTTGAGCACGCCGATCTGGAACAGATAGGCGTGCTGGTCGGTAGCGAGCTGGACGAGGTGCGGCCCCGTCGATTGCTCGCCCTTCTGGAACGTGGGCTTCGATTCGGTGTCGAAGCCGATGACGTCGGACGCCAGCAGCGCGGACAGCGCGCCGTCCGCATCCTGGCGCGTGCGCACGAGACGCACGTCGGCCAGGGTGATGCCTTCGTAAGGGGGGAGGGCGTCCTCGGCCTCGCTCATCCGTGCTGCCGGATCAGCGTTTCGCGAACTTGGAGGCCAGCTGCTGCAGCTTTTCCTGGCGCTTGCGGTCGGCTTCCACCTGGGCGGCGGCGTCGCGCTCGGCCTTCTTGCGCTCGGCTTCTTTCTTGAAGCGTTCCTGCAGGAGTTCCTTGGCGTGCTGGCGGTGCGTGTCGGTCACTTCGGCGCCCGGATTGCCGTCCAGGTCGTAGCGCACGGTGGCTTTTTCCATTGCGCGCAGGTAGCGCATCGAGCCCGTGTGGATGCCCAGCGCGGCGCGCATGGTCTTGCGGTTCAGGCCGGGCAGGCGGGCCAGCACCTGCTTGTCGATGCCGATCGCCAGCGGCAGGCAGTCGCGGAAGGCCTTGAACTCTTGTTGCAGCTGCTTGAGCAGGGCGCGGGGCGACTGGGCGGCTTCCGGGGCCGCAGCCGGCGCGTCATTCGCAGGCGCGTCGGGCGTGGCGGGGGTGGCGTTTTCGGTGGCCTCGGGGAGCTCGGCGACAGGACTCATCGTATTCATTGACTTCATGGTAAGAACGGGAAGCGGAAGGATAGCATGGCCGCGCCGCGCGCGTGCCGCTCAGCCATGTAACGGATCGTTTTATTGAGTCGACGACGGTGATTTCACGCATGTACAGCGGCGCGCGGGCAAGAAATCGTGTATGATCCGCCCCTTTCCTTGCGCACGGTTTGCGCCGACGCAGCCAGGGTCAGGAAGAGGAAAAGGAAATATGCGTCTGAGTGATATCCCATATCGGATATTTCAATTATCGCTAAAAATTTCCTTAAGGCATAATGCCTCCGTCTCCTCTATTTCTCCTCTGGAAAATAGATTCAAGCCCGTTGTCTGACGGGCTTTTTTTCGTTCCGACATGTTAACCCGCGATTTCGACCACGTTCCGTTCCGCTTGAACCCACTGTGCACGCGCGCCGCAGCCCATCCCGGCTGCCCGGGGCGCCCGCCGGGCAGCGGCAGGAGTGCTTGATATCGGGCTTTCCGCCCCTAGCTAGGGCCTTCCCCTCATCCCCGCCCACAAGGACCGCCAAGCGGACCAGGTGGGTTATTGACCTCGCAGGCACCGCGCCACGCCTCGACTGGAGAAAGACTATGAAAAACACCGCCAAGACCCTGACACTGACAGCGAAGAAAGCGCCGGCCAAGAGCACGGCCCAGCTGTCGGTGCCGAAGACCGCGACCTCGTATTTCCTCGAAACGGAAGCGGCAGCCAAGGTGACGGTGGTGAAGACGCGTTCGCGCCTGGCGTCGCTGAAGGCAGTGCAGGCCGAGGAAGCGCCGCGTCTGCAACCGGAACAGTTCGACGACGCCGCCGCGGGCGAAGCGCAGGCCGAGGCCGTCGCTGCCGACGTGCAGGCATCGGAAGACGTTGCCGAGCCTGTCGCAGAGGCTGCCGAGCCCGTCGTCGCGCCCGTCGCCGCCGTGGCCTTCGATGAGACGGACGACGTGATCCCCACGCCGACCGCGCCCGCCGCGCCGCCGGTGATCGTCAAGAAGCGCATCTCGCGCCTGGCCGCGCTGAAAGCCGACAC
>NZ_JBKYMO010000712.1:0-2185 GCF_047302915.1 Massilia sp. CT11-108
TGCAGCCGCACACCGTGGCCGGCATGGACGCGATGGCGCGCCTGCATCCGGGCCTGCCGCAGGTCGCCTGCTTCGACACCGCGTTCCACCTCGGGAACCCGCGGGTCGCGCGCCTGTACGGCCTGCCGCGCGCGCTCGCGGACGAGAACATGCTGCGCTACGGTTTCCATGGCCTGTCGTACACCCACATCGCCGACACCTTGCCCGCGATCGAACCGCGCGCCCGTGGCCGCGTCGTCGTCGCCCACCTGGGCAGCGGCGCCAGCATGTGCGCCATGGTCGACAGCCGCAGCGTCGCGACGTCGATGGGCTTTTCCGCGCTGGACGGCCTGCCGATGGCCACGCGCTGCGGCGCCCTCGACCCCGGCCTCGTGCTGCACCTGCTGCGCGCAAAACGGATGACGCCGGACGCGCTGGAACGCCTGCTGTACCTCGACAGCGGCCTGTTGGGCATCTCCGGCATCAGCGGGGACATGCGCACCCTGCTCGCGAGCCTGGACCCGGCCGCGCGCGAGACGAAACGGGTCGCGGACGCTTATCCCTCGTAGGCGCGCAATCCGTCCGCGTCGAGGATCGCGATGTCGCGCCCGTCCACGCGCACGAGTTCGCGCCGCGTGAGATCGTTCAGCACGCGCGAAAAATACTCGGGCGTGATGTTCAGGCGCGACGCGACGAGGCGCTTGCTGACTGAAAGCCGCACCGTCGCGCCGGATTCGGGCGCATCCTTCAGCAGATAGCCGACGACGCGCTGGCCGCCCGTGTGCAGGGTGTACGCCTCGACATCGGCGACGAGGCCGTGCAGGCGCCGGCTCATCCCCGCCAGCATGCGCCGGGCGAACGCCGGGCTCTGTTCCAGTTCGGCGAAGATGGCTTCCTTGCGCACGTGCAGCAGCAGGCAGTCTTCCAGCGCCGTCGCCGTCACGAAGTACGGCTTTTCCATGAACATGACCGCCTCGCCGAACGTCTTGCCGGGGCCGAGGATCTCGATGACCTTTTCCTGGCCCTGCGGCGAGATGAAGGCCAGCTTGACCTGGCCGTACAGGATCGAGTGAAACCCCTCGCACGGGTCGCCCCGCTCGACGATGGTGCGGCCGCGGTCGACGTGCCGCTCGGTGGCCGCGGCGCCGACGGCGCGCAGCTCCTCCTCGCCGAGGTCGGAAAACAGCGGCAGGCGGCGCAGGAAGGTGCAAGGGTCGATGGTGGCCACGGTCGCGGGACGTCATGAAATGGTCGGGATGCCGCCATTCTCGCGCGGTCGGGCGCCGCGCGGGATAGTCCGGAAGAACTAGGCGGCGTCCTCCATCGTGCCGACTTACGCGCGCGGGGAAGCCGCCTACAATCGGACCATCCTCCTCCTTGTCACGGATTTCCCCATGCAGCTCTCGAATTTTTCCGATTTCCTCGCCGCCGCGCGCGCCCAGCCCGAGGCGCAGCGCCTGCTGTTCGTCTTCGCGGTCGCCGAACTGCCGCAGGCGCACACGCCGGGCCAGGCGCGCCGCTTCGAGGAAGGCCGCGGCGGCGCATTGGCGCCCGTGATGTGCGTCGACAAGGGCCTCGACGAGCTCGCGGATTTCGGCGTGCTGGCCGACGAGTCGCGCGCGACGGGCCAGCCGTGGGACATGGTGTTCGTCGCGGCGCTGGCAGGGGAACAGCAGGCGTCCGGCATCGACCGCGGCCTCAAGATGATGATCGACGCCGTGCACCGCGGCGCCATCGAACGGTTCCTCGCGTTCGACCCGGACGGACACGCCGTGCGATTTGCTTGAACCCGTTCAAGGCGAGAGAGGCGGCGCGTCATTATGCTCCATGCGTTACCGTTCACCCGCCCGCCATGACCTCTCCCTCCCTCGAACTCGTTTGTCCCGCCGGCAGCCTGCCGGCCCTCAAGGCCGCCATCGACCACGGCGCCGACTGCGTCTACCTCGGCTTCCGCGACGCGACCAACGCGCGCAACTTCGCCGGCCTGAATTTCTCCGAAGGCGCCATCTCCGAAGGCATCCGCTATGCCCACGACCGCAACCGCAAGGTCTTCCTCGCCCTGAACACGTATCCGCAGCCGGGCGGCGACGGCCCGGTGGGGGGCCCCCCGCGCCCCCCCCCCCCCCCCCCCCCACCCCCCCGCCGGCCGGCGCCCCCCCCCCGCGGGGGGGAACACGCCGCCCCGGCGGCACCCCCCCGCGGGGGC
>NZ_JBKYMO010000713.1:0-2184 GCF_047302915.1 Massilia sp. CT11-108
GTCCTGGCCGGCGCCGGTTTCGATGTGCTGTTGAGCCCCACCGTCCCGTTCACCGCCTTCCCGCTCGGCCGCCACGGCCCCGGCCAGGACCCGGACGAC
Source organism: Massilia sp. CT11-108 (assembly GCF_047302915.1). Lineage (NCBI taxonomy): Bacteria > Pseudomonadati > Pseudomonadota > Betaproteobacteria > Burkholderiales > Oxalobacteraceae > Massilia > Massilia sp. CT11-108. The sequence continues at coordinate 100 of NZ_JBKYMO010000713.1, forward strand.
CTGATCGCGTTCACCAACCGGCTGGCCGGCTACACGGTGCCCGCGTCGCTGGCGGGCTGGCCCGCGATGTCGGTGCCGCTGTACTGGTCCGATGCGGGCCTGCCGCTGGGCTGCCATTTCACGGCCGCGCACGACGCGGATGCGCTGCTGCTGCGCCTCGCGTTCCAGCTCGAAGCGGCGGCGGACTGGGCGCCGCGGCTGCGCGCGATGCAGGACGGGCTCGCATGCCGCAACGATTGAAAGACGACGTCCGCGACCGCATCCTGGCCGCGGCCGCGCGCACGTTCGCGCAGCGCGGCTATGTGCAGGCCACGCTGGCCGCCATCGCGCGCGACGCGGACATCGCCCCCAGCAACGTCTACAAGTACTACGGGAGCAAGCAGGCGCTGTTCGACGCCGTCGTCACGCCCGCCATCGCGGCACGCCTGTTCCGTCTCCTGCGCGCGCGCCTGCGCGAGTTCGACATGCTGGGCAGCTGGTCCGACGCGCATGCGGACGGCTCCGCCCACGCGAAGGCACTGCTGGAGTTCTGGGTCGAGCACCGGCTCGCGGTGCTGATCCTCCTGAACGGCGCGGCGGGCACGCGCTTCGCGCCCGTGCGCGAGCGCATGGCGCAGGAGATGGCGCGCCAGGCGGCCCGCTTCGTGCGCCGCCAGACGGCGGCCGCGCCCGACGCTCACTTCGACATGGTGCTCCGCCAGGTCTTTGCGAACACGGTGGCGATGATCGCGGCCATCCTGGAACGGTACACGTCCGGTGCGGACATCGCGCAAGCGTTCGCGACGTTCTGGACCTATCAGCTCGCGGGACTGGAGGCGCTCGTCAGGAACCGCAACCGCGGTACCCGGCAGCGCGCACCGGCTTGCGCTGCCCAGGGGGACACGGGCTACCACGGCGGGCCGGAAAAGGCCGTGCACCACGACGCGTCCGACCATTGCGCGACATGGCGGGCGACCACCGCGTGCCGGAAGAAGGCGTGATCGCGCCGGTTCGCCGAACCGTAAGCCGGCGCGGACTGCGACAGATGTTGCGCAAGCGCGCGACAGATGTGCCGTCCGCGCGGCCCGCGCAGGGGCGCGCGCCCCTGGCGCCGGCCTGGCTTGCAATTTGCTCTCCTATGGATGCCGCCGCAGCGACGGCGGACCACCATCAACATCAGGAGACAGCATGAACTTCAAACGCACACTCGCCGGCATCGGCCTCGCCCTCGCCCTTCCCTTCAGCGCCCACGCCGGCATGCCCGGCATGGAAGGCGCGCACCACGTGGGCCTCACGGTGCCGAACATGGACGACGCCGTCCGCTTCTTCGTCGACGTCGTCGGCTGCGAGGAATCCATCAAGCTCGGTGCGTTCAAATTCGCCGACGACTGGATGAACGTGCACCTGAACGTCAACCCGCGCGCGGAGATCAAGCGCTTCCAGATGGTCCGCTGCGGCCATGGCACGAACCTGGAGATCTTCGAATACTCGGCGCCGAACCAGGGCAAGACGCCGCCCCGCAACAGCGACGTCGGCGGCCATCACCTCGCGTTCTACGTCGACGACATGGACAAGGCCGTCGCCTACCTGAAATCGAAGGGCGTGCGCACGCTGGGCGCGCCCAGCACGTTCACGGACGGCCCGGCGGCCGGCCTGACGTGGATGTACTTCCTCGCGCCGTGGGGCCTGCAGCTGGAAATCGTCAGCACGCCGAAGGGCATGGCCTACGAGAAGACGGCCAGGCGCGCCCTGTGGGATCCGCGCTCCCCGGCCAAATGAAGACGGCGACGATGGCGGTGCTGGCCGCGAAATGCGTCGCGATCTGCGCCACGGTCCTCGTCGCGGTGTGCCTGCCGGGCAGCGCGTGGGCGCATTTCGACGGCCGGGTCAGCGTGCGCGTCGTGCATTTCACGTACGACGCGGCGGGCATGACCGCGTACTACCGCGTGTCGCTCGCGCCATTGGGACCGGCACCGTACGTCGTCGCGAGGAAGGAAAGCGGCCAGTGGTTTCATTACGTGGACACGGCCGCCGTCGATCCGCTGGCGGCGGCGCGCGTTCTCGCCGCCGCGCACACGGTGTCCGTGGACGGCCGGGCGGTGGCGC
>NZ_JBKYMO010000714.1:0-2183 GCF_047302915.1 Massilia sp. CT11-108
TTTTTGGGGGGGGGCCCTGTTTTGTGTTTTTTTGTCGTTGGGGGGGGTTTTTTTTATCTCCCCATTCGATTAAACCCAAAAAAACCAAATTATGTGCGGGCCGGGGGCCCCCCCGCAACCCGGGCGTTACTCCAGGGCTTCAAGGTAACGCTGGGCATCCAGCGCGGCCATGCAGCCCGAACCCGACGACGTGATCGCCTGGCGGTACACGTGGTCCTGCACGTCGCCGGCCGCGAACACGCCCGGGACGTTGGTCGCGGTGGCCATGCCTTCGCTGCCGCCGCGGGTCTTGATATAGCCGTTGTGCATGTCGATCTGGCCTTCGAAGATGCCCGTGTTCGGCTTGTGGCCGATCGCCACGAACAGGCCGTGCACCTTGAGCTCCTTGGTCGAACCGCCGTCCGTCGATTTCAGCTGCAGGCCGGTCACACCGCTCTGGTCGCCCTTGACCTCGTCCAGCGTCTGGTTCAGTTCCAGCACGATCTTGCCTTCTGCGACCTTGGCCATGAGGCGGTCGACCAGGATCGGCTCGGCGCGGAACTTGTCGCGGCGGTGGATCAGCGTGACCTTCGTCGCGATGTTCGACAGGTACAGCGCTTCCTCGACCGCGGTGTTGCCGCCGCCGATCACCGCCACTTCCTGGTTGCGGTAGAAGAAGCCGTCGCACGTGGCGCAGGCGGACACGCCCTTGCCCATGAATTCCTGTTCGCTGGGCAGGCCGAGGTATTGCGCGGAGGCGCCGGTCGCGATGATCAGCGCGTCGCACGTGAACTCGTGCGAGTCGCCCACCAGGCGGATCGGCTTCTCGTTCAGGTAGGTCGTGTGGATATGGTCGAACACGATCTCGGTATTGAAGCGCTCGGCGTGCTGCAGCAGGCGCTGCATCAGTTCCGGACCTTGCACGCCCAGCGGGTCGCCCGGCCAGTTCTCGACGTCGGTCGTCGTCATCAGTTGACCACCCTGCTCGACACCGGTCACCAGCATCGGACTGAGATTGGCGCGCGCGGCGTACACGGCAGCGCTGTAACCGGCTGGGCCGGAACCGAGGATCAGGACTTTGGCATGTTTGCGAGTGGTCATGTGTGAACTTCTTCTATTGGATGATGCCCGGAAAGTGGGGCCGGGCAGTGCGGGAATCAAGAGGCGTCGAACCCGGGATTATAGTCGATGATGCAAACAAGCATGAATCGTGGGGCCAACGCGGCGCTATATCGCTTAGAATGGTCATCTTCGGGGAATTGTTACCCGGCAGTACCGTTTCACACCGCAATGAGCAAGAATAGTCCATCGACAAGCACGACCTATACTCACAAGCCGCGACCGCCCCGCCAGCCGCTGCCGAACCGGCTCGTGCGGCTGTTGTCGGAGGCGCGCTGGCTGGCCACGGCCGTCGCGTTGTTGTATTTCGTCCTCATTTTGCTCAGCTATAACAAGGCCGATCCGGGCTGGTCGCACGAGAACGCGGTCGCCCACGTCGCCAACCTGGGCGGCCGCGCCGGCGCCTGGATGGCCGACTTATTGTTATTCATCTTCGGCTTTTCCGCCTGGTGGCTGTGCGTCTGCTTTACGCGCGCCGTGTGGAAGGGCTATCGGCGGCTGCACACGCGGTTCATCGTCCAGGAAGCGGAGCAGGAGCCCGAGCACCAGGGCGAGACCCTGATCCGCTGGATCGGTTTCGTGCTGATGTTCGCCGGCAGCGTGGGATTGGAATACCTGCGCATGTGGTCGCTGAAAGTCGAGTTGCCGCGCGCGGCCGGCGGCGTGCTCGGCCAACTGATCGGCCATTCCGCCCACACCGCGTTCGGCTTCACGGGCGCGACCTTGCTCCTGCTGCTGCTGTTCGGCCTCGGTTTTTCCTGGTATTTCCAGGTGTCGTGGCTGGCCGTCGCCGAGCGCATCGGCGAATCCGTCGAGACGACGTGGGACTGGTTCCGCCTGCGCTACGAAGACCGCGAAGACCGCCGCTACGGCGAAGTGGCGGCGCACAAGCGCGACGAGGTCGTCGTGCACGAGCGCGCCAAGTACGTGGAAAAACATGCCGGTTCGCCGGTCCGCATCGAGACGCCGCGCGACGACGAGTTCGACGATCCACAGGACGCCGCGCCGCCGGCGCCGGGCTTCCTCGCGAAGATGAAGGCGAAGGTGAAGGCGCGCGGCGACGCGAAGCTGGCACGCGCCCGCGC
>NZ_JBKYMO010000715.1:0-2176 GCF_047302915.1 Massilia sp. CT11-108
GCGCATGGCGCTCGATGCGGCCGCCGCGCCCGGGCGCTTCGCGGCCCCGCAATCGGCGTACGCGACGCTGGGCATGGAAAAAGGCGTCGTCTGGGTGCGCGTGCCCGTGCAGCCGGCGCCCGGCAGCGACGGCGCGTGGACGTTGAAGATCGATTTCGGGCTGCTCAACCGCGTCGACATGTACCTCGTGCGCGGCGGCCGCATCGAGCGCCATGCGCAGGCCGGCTCGGAACGCACGGGCGAACGGCCGTCGATCTTCCACGGCGGCCCGGTGCCGGCCTTCCTGCTACAACTGGAGCCGGGCCAGCGCTACGACGTGCTGCTGCGCGTGGAGACCAACGGTCCGAAGATCCTCCCGATCAGCTTCGCCAAGCCGGGCGTGTTCTACGAGGAGGCGCTGCGCGACCGCCTCGTGCAGGGCATCCTCACGGGCCTGTTCCTGTGCCTGCTGCTGTACAGCCTCGCGCAATGGGCCAACCTGCGCGAGAGCCTGTTCGCCAAGTACTCGCTGCTGATCGGCGGCCTGGCCCTGTACAACATCGCGTGGTGGGGCCTCGGCGCCGAATACCTGTGGGGCGCCAGCGCGTGGGCCACCGCGAACGCCACCGGCATCATCTCCCTGATGACGTCGTGCGGCGCCTACCTGTTCGTCGGCTCCGCGCTGACGCGGCCCGGCGTCGACCGCGTGTTCCCGCGCCTGATGCAGACGGGCGCCGTGCTGTGCGTGATCGCCGCGATCGCCTTCGGCCTCGGCCTGATCCACGACGAGGCCCTGGTCGCCGTCGTCGGCTCGCTGGGCATCATGCCGATGCTGCTGGGCCTCCCCGGCGCGTTCAACCGCGCGCGCCGCGGCGACACGGTCGGCATCTACTTCCTCGTCGGCTGGGCCGCGAGCTTCATGAGTTCCGTCGTCCAGGCGCAGGTGATCAAGGGCGGCATGGACGCCACCTACTGGACGCTGAATTCGACGCAGTTCGGCGGCACGTTCGACATGCTCGTGTTCATGCGCATCCTGGGCCTGCGCACCAAGAGCATCCAGGACGCGATGGTCCGCGCGGAAGCGGCGACCCGCATGAAATCGGAATTCCTGGCCAACATGAGCCACGAGATCCGCACGCCGATGAACGCGATCATCGGCATGAGCCGCCTCGCGCTGATGGCCGATCCGAATCCAAAGCAGCGCAACTACCTCGGCAAGATCCTCGGCGCGGGCGAGCACCTGCTGGGCATCATCAACGACATCCTCGACTTTTCCAAGATCGAGGCCGGCCGCATGACTCTCGACAAGGTGCCGTTCGACCTCGACGACATGCTCGAGCACCTCGCCAGCATCGCCGCCATCAAGACGGATGCGCGCCGCGTCGAACTCGTGTTCTGCGTGCCGCGCGGCGTGCCGGGCCGCCTCGTGGGCGATCCGCTGCGCCTGGGGCAGGTGCTGATCAACCTGACCAACAACGCCGTCAAGTTCACCGAGGACGGCGAGATCGTCGTCGCCGTCGACGTCGTCGAACGCGAGGCAGACCGCGTGGTGCTGCGCTTCTCCGTCAGCGACACCGGCATCGGCATGGACGCCGACCAGCTCGCGCGCCTGTTCCAGTCGTTCACGCAGGCCGACAACTCCATCACCCGCAAATACGGCGGCACGGGCCTGGGCCTGTCGATCTCGAAGCAGCTCGTCGAACTGATGGGCGGCACGATCGCCGTCACCAGCACGCCGGGCGTCGGCAGCCGCTTCACGTTCACGGTCCCGCTGGGCATCGCCGACGCCGACGCCGCGGCCGCGACCACCCCGGGCGCGGAACTGCAGCGCATGCGCGTGATGGTCGTCGACGACAGCGCGGGCGCGCGCGCCGCGCTCGTCGAGATGCTGGACGGCTTCGGCATCCATGCCGACGCCGTCGCGTCGGGCGAGGAATCGCTGGCGCGGCTGGCGCAGGCCGTGCAGGAAGGCAGCCCGTACCAGGTCGTGCTGATGGATTACATGATGCCGGGCTGGGACGGCGTGGAGACGATCCGCCGCATCCGCGCCGACGCGCGCTTCGCGGCGCCGCCCGCGATCCTGATGGTCAGCGCCTGCACGCGCGAAGGCGTGCTGCAGCAGGAAGGCGACCTGCCGCTGCACGGTTTCCTCACCAAGCCCGTCGGCCCGGCGCTGCTGTACGACAGCCTGCTGCAG
>NZ_JBKYMO010000716.1:0-2169 GCF_047302915.1 Massilia sp. CT11-108
TCCCGGGTTGGGGGGGGGCGGTTGGGGGGGGGGGACCCCGCGGGGCGGCCGCCGCGGGCGCCGAAAGTCAAACCGAGCCGCGCCGGGGCGCGACGCGGCAGCGGTGGGCATCCCGGCGGCCGGCGTCCTGGTCCCAGCCGCGGGCGTACAGCGGCACGCCCATGCCGTCCGGCAGGGCGGCCGTCGTCGGCGCCAGGTTCGCATAGACGCCAATGCGCTCGCCGTCCAGGCTGCGCACCATGCCGATCACGCCGTCCGGCAAGCCGTCGATGAAGACGGTCGCGCCGCGGCGCAGGGCAGGGTGGCGCCGGCGCAGCTTGACCAGGGCGCTGAAGTGGGCGAATGCGGCGTGGTCGAACCTCGACCAGTCGAGGCGCCAGTCGTCGAACAACACGGTCCAGTCGCGCCAGCCGCTGTCTCCGAATTCCTGGCCCATCAGGATGTGCGGCACGCCATCCATCGTCAGCAGCACGCATGCCGCGGCCAGGTGCGCGTCGTGGCCGAACACGGCGTCGGCGCGCGGCTGTTCCTTGTCTTCCAGCCAGCGCAGGCGCAGCGCGCCGCGCGGGAAGCCGTACGTCGATTCGTTCCAGTACTGCGCGAATTCGCGCGCGCCCGCTTCCCCGTGCGCCACGCGGCGCAGCATCTCGCGCGTGCCGCCTTCGTAGGTGAGGTCGCAGGCCGCGAGGTGGTGGAATTCGTCGTAGGCCTGCGAGACCAGTGCGATGTCGGGCTTCACCGCGGCCAGCGCGGCGCGGATCTCGTCCAGGAAATCCGTCGGCGTGATGTCGGAATCGTCGAAGCGCATGCCGTCCAGGCCGAAGCGTTCGACCCAGCGGCACATCGCATCGACCAGGTAGCGGCGCAGCTCGCGATTGCTGAAATCGAAGCCGGCGAAATACTCGCGGTGCGGCACGGCATACATCACCTTGCCGGCGCGGTCGCGCTGGAACCAGCCGGGGTGAGTCACCGTCAGCGGATGGTCGACGCTGCTGCGGTTCAGCGTCCAGTCGAACACGATGCGCATGCCGCGCGCGTGGATCGCGTCCACCAGCCGCCGCAGGCCGTCTTCGTCGCCGAGTGCCGGGTCGATGGCCTCGAAGTCGCGCACCGCGTACGGGTCGCCCAGGGTGCCGCGCCGGCCGGCCACGCCGATCGGTTGGATCGGCATCATCCAGATCGTGTTCACGCCCAGGTCGGCAAGGTGGCCGAGGCGCGCACGCACGCCGTCGAAGTCGCCGCCGAACGCGCGTACCGACAACTGGTAGACGACGGCGTCGGGCAGCCACGCGGGGCTCGTCAACGCTTGATGATTCCGGTACAGCGCGCCCGGCGCTTCCGCACGCAGGCCGCGCCGGCGCAGGAACACGGTGCCGTCCAGGCAGACGGTGACGCAGGAATTGCCCTGGCCATCTTCGGACATCCACGGGTTGGCGGGATCGGCGATCCAGTGCGTATCGTCCAGCACGAATTTGTACAGGTGGCGGCCGGGCGGCAGCGGCAGGGTGCAGGTCCAGCGGGTCGGCGTCACGCGTTCGAGCATGCAGGCATCGCCCACCCAGCTGTTGAAGGTGCCGGCCAGCGCGACGGTGCGCAAGTCTGACGGGCCATCGAAGACGAAGCGCACGCCGCCGGCGGCGAGAGCGGGGAGCAGGGCGGGATCGGCGTCGCGGGCGATGTGCATCTGGGCATCCTTGGTGTTGTTTTTTGTTATTGAACTACAAAATTATCGCTTAGTAAACAGTAGCAATACTACATTTTCATTTCCTGTAAATATTCTGGAACTTTTCCCGCGCCCCGTTCAAATAAAAGAAAAGAACGAACGAACCCGACGTGAACGAGACCGACGACTTACAACTGCTGCGCGCGATCCGGCAGGGCGACGAGGCCGCATTCCAGACCCTGTACCGGCGCCACCGCAGCGGCTTGTACAGTTTCGCGCTGCTGCACAGCGGCGCGCCGGACGTGGCGGCGGACGTCGTGCAGGACGTGTTCATGGGCCTCCTGAACGACATTTATGGCTTCGATCCGTTGAAAGGCATGCTCGCCAATTTCCTGTACGGCGTGGCCCGCAACCTCGTGCTGAGCCATGCGCGCCAGAACAGCCGTTGGGTGCAGGCCGCGGGCGACGACGACGAGGACGACGGCTGGGAGGTGGCCGATCCGGCG
>NZ_JBKYMO010000717.1:0-2166 GCF_047302915.1 Massilia sp. CT11-108
GCGTGCCGTGGCGCTCGTGCTGGATCGGACGGTGCGGCCAGTAGTCGGGCAGCAGCGCGGCCATGTCGTCATGGCGCGTGCCGAAGCCGTGCACGATGGCGGGATGGTCGAGGAGCGGGCTGGTGAACATGGCGGACTGCGGCGGGCAAGGTCGAAGTGGCGGCAGCATAGCATGGGGGGTGTACCATGTGCCCACTTTCACAACGACGTCACTGCCATGCTTCCCCTGCTCAATCCGCAGCCGCGCGTCAGCGTAGTGCCGATCTTCGACGGCCACCGCTGCGTCATCATCGACGACTTCATGCTGGAGCCGGAGGCGCTGGTCGACTACGCGGCGAACAACCACATGCATTTCCAGGACCTGGCGGGCAACTACTATCCGGGTCCCGAACTGCCGCTCGGCGGCGCGCTCGCGGCGCGCATCCAGGACAGCTTCCTGCAGCACGCGCGCGCACCGCTGGGCGCGCGCCGCATCCTCGACATGAAGAGCCGCCTGTCGCTCGTGACGCGCCGCCTGCAAGACCTGCTGCCGGGCCAGCGCCTGCCGCACCGCGACTTCACGGGCCTGCCGGCGGGCGTCGGCGTGGGTGCGATGGTGCTGTACCTGTTCAGGGACGAGCGCTTCGGCGGCACCAGCTTCTTCAAGCCGAAGGTGCCGGAGCACGAGATCACGGCCCTGGAAAACGATCTGAGACGCCACGAACAGGCCGGTGCGGCGATGCCGGACGTGCCGCCGACCTTCGCGGTCGCGTCGAGCCGCTGGTTCGAGAAGGTGCTGACGGTCGAACCGCGCTACAACCGGGCGATCTTCTACAACGGTGGCATCTTCCACTCAGGACACATCCACATGCCCGAACTGATGGTCGATGACCCGCGCACGGGGCGCCTGACGGCAAATGCGTTCTTTCAGCTGCGCATGGCAGCCGGCTGAGCGTTCCCGCACTCGGTTTCCCAGTACGGCGGATCGCCGAACGCTTCCCTCAGCCACGCGCCGAGCGCACGCAACTTCGCGGACGGATGCTGGCCGTCCGCGTGCGCCATATAAATGTATTCCTGTTCGGCCTCGACGCCGACGTCGATGACGCACAGCGTCCCCGCCCTGAGTGCGCCGCTGACGATGAAGATCGGCAGCAATGCGATGCCCAGCCCGGCGAGCGCCGCGTCGCGCATCATGTCGCCGTTGTTCAGCACCATGCCGGGCCGTCCGCGCACGATGCGGGCGTCGCCCCGCTGTGCGAAGCGCCAGTCGGCCCCGCCGCGGTGCATGTAGAAGATACCGCGGTGGTCTTCGAGTTCTTCCGGCGAGCGGGGCGCACCGTGCCGCTCCAGGTAGGCGGGCGCGGCTACGAGCACGCGCCGGCTGGTCGCGAGCCGCCACGCGACGAGGTAGTTGTCCGCGATCGGACCATGGCGGACGACGGCATCGAATCCGTCCGACGTCGCGTCGACCCGGCGGTCGTCCAGCTCCAGCGTGAGCTGGATGTCGGGATGCTGCGCGAGAAAGGGATAGAGCGCGGGACCCAAGTGCATGCGGCCGAATGTCACGGGCGCGGAGATGCGCAGCGGGCCGCTCAGTTGCCCGCGCCGCTCGGCCAGGTCGGCCGCCGCTTCCTGCACGTCGCGCACGATGCGCGCGGCGCGCGCGAGGAAGGCGGCGCCATCCTCGGTCAGCGAGAGCTTGCGCGTGGACCGCTGCAGCAGGCTGGCGCCGAGCGACCGTTCCAGTTCGACGAGGCGCTCGCTGACGACGGAGCGCGACACGCGCAGCCGGCGCGCCGCTTCGCTCAGGGAACCGCTTTCGGCCACGGTGACGAACGTGGCGATACCTTCCAGTTTCATGTCCGCTTACCCCGTTTGTTCGGCGTTTCCGAATTGCTGTTGCGGTATTTGACGACTAGTCCGGCTGCTCATGCTAAACCATACTGGCCGTCACCCCAAGGGCAATCAGCGACGGCCACGTGGCCTCCCCCGCCGGGCAGGAGACCCTCCATGTTCAACCGTATTGCAGCTGCTCTTGCGCTTGCCGTGGCGCTGAGCCATCCCGCCACCGCCGCCGTCCGGCCCTTCCCGCCGGCGTTCAAGGCGCAGACGATCCAGGCCGGCGACGCAGCCCTGCACGTGGTCACCGGCGGCCACGGCCCCGCCGTCGTGCTGCTGCATGGCTTC
>NZ_JBKYMO010000718.1:0-2143 GCF_047302915.1 Massilia sp. CT11-108
CAGCGCTTCCAGGCCGTGGCCCGGCACGATGCCGAAGCCGGCGCTCGTGGCCAGCGGCGAGGCCGATCCGGCGCCGCACACCGTCAGCGCGAAGCGCGATCTCGCATCCGCGCCGGGACGGCCGCCGAACACGAGGCAGGGCACGGACAGGTGGAAGGGCGTCATGCCGTCGAAGGCGATGACGGCCACGCGCCAGGTGGAGTGATCATGTCGGGTCATGGCCCGATTATATCGAAGGTTGTCCTTCGGGCCACTGTCGGGCAACCGTCCGCACCGCGAGAATGGCGTCACACAACCAAGGAGAGACACCATGCAAGTGACCCAGATCCGCAACGCCACGCTGCTCATCGAGTACGCCGGCAAGACCTTCCTCGTCGACCCGCTGCTGGGCGACAAGGGCGCCTACCCCGGCTTTGCCGGCACGGCCAACAGCCACCTCGCGAATCCGCTCGTCGACCTGCCCGTGCCTCTGGCGACCCTGTTCGACGTGGACGCCGTGCTCGTCACGCACCTGCACGCCGACCACTGGGACGACGCCGCGCGGCGCGCGCTGCCGCGCGCATTGACCGTGTTCGCGCAGAACGACGCCGATGCGCGGGCCATCCGCGCCGACGGCTTCACCGACGTGCGCACGCTGTCGGCGCAAGGCGACACCCTGTTCGACGGCGTCCGCATCGCCCAGACCCGCGGCCAGCACGGCAGCGACACCGTCATGGCCGCCATCGGCGCGCGCATGGGCGAAGTGAGCGGCCTCGTGCTGCGCCATCCGGACGAGCCCACGCTGTACATCGCCGGCGACACGGTGTGGAACGCGCACGTGGCGGCGGCGCTGGAGACGTACGATCCGGACGTCGTCGTGCTGAACTGCGGCGACGCGCAGGTGCCGGGCCTGGGGCCCATCATCATGGACCTGGACGACGTGGCCAGTGTAGTGAAGGCGGCGCCGCGGGCGGCCATCGTCGCGAGCCACCTGGAAGCCGTGAATCACTGCATGCTGTCGCGGGCCGAGCTGCGGGCGTGGGTGGACACGCAGGATCTGGTGGGGCGGGTTCTCGTGCCCGACGATGGCGAGGCATGCGTATTTACCCAAGCCGGCGCAGGTTCGATGTAGTATCGGGAGGCGGCGCCGTGCCGCCTTCCTGCGAGATAGCCGATGCCCATCGATGCCGCTGAATTCGACGAGTACCTGCAGTTCGCCAACGAGCTGGCCGACGCGGCCGCCGGCGCCATCCTGCCGCATTTCCGCGCCGGCAGCGGCGCCGAGAACAAGAGCGCGCACGGCTTCGATCCGGTGACGGCGGCCGACCGCGGCGCCGAGCGCGTGATGCGGGCGCTGATCCGCGCGCGCTATCCGCATCACGGCATCCTCGGCGAAGAGGAAGGGGCGCAGGCCGGCGATGGCCTCACCTGGGTGCTCGATCCCATCGACGGCACGAAAGCGTTCCTCCTCGGCCTGCCGCTGTGGGGCACGCTGATCGCGCTGAACGACGGCACGCGTCCGGTGCTGGGCCTGATGAACCAGCCCTTCACGCGCGAGCGCTTCGTCGGCACGGCGCACTGCGCGTGGAACGGCGGCCACGTGCTGCACACGCGCCCGTGCGCGCAACTGGCGGACGCGCACGTGATGTGCACGTCGCCCGACATTTTCGATCCCGCCCAGCGCATCGCGTTCGACGCCGTCGCAAGCCGCGCGCGGCTGCTGCGCTATGGCGGCGACTGCTACGCCTACTGCATGCTCGCGTCCGGTCTCGTCGACGCCGTCATCGAAGCGGGCCTGCAGCCGTGGGATGTGCAGGCGCTGGTGCCCATCATCGAAGGGGCGGGCGGCGTCATCACCGCGTGGGATGGCGGCGACGCGCAGCACGGCGGCACGGTGCTGGCGTGCGGCGACCGGCGCCTGCACGCGCAGTTGATGGACGAGTTACGCGCCCAGCCACGCGGCTAGCGCCGCCAGATCGACCGGCTTGGTCATGTGATGATCGAACCCGGCCGCGCGCGTGCGCTCGCGGTCGGCCTGCTGGCCCCAGCCCGTGAGGGCGACGACGCGCACGTGCGCATGGCCTTCCGCGCGGATGGCGCGCGCGACGTCGAAACCGTCCATCTCCGGCATGCCCAGGTCGAGCAGCACGACGGTGGGCGCGAA
>NZ_JBKYMO010000719.1:0-2142 GCF_047302915.1 Massilia sp. CT11-108
CGACCCAGTCCGGGCGCTGGTACGCGAGCGCGACACCATGGCTGCCCGACGCGCCCGCGTCGCCGGCCACTTCGCCGGCCGAATACGCGGCGCGCGCCTGCCACGGTCCCACGGTCGCCGTGTACTTGACCGTGTTGTCCAGGCGGTAGAAGTTGTCCGCGTAGCCGCTCGGACCATACTGGCGCCCGAAGGCATGCGTGCCGAACGCCGTGTTCGAGAGGCCCGCCACGTTGATGTTCGGGTTGAACGACGCGTCGCGCTTGCCGAGCGGGTCGACGGGGAGCAGGGCGTCGGAGATCAGGTTGGCCTGGCGTCCGACGGCGAGCTGGCCGTAGGGGGAATCGAGGCCGGCCCAAGCCTGGCGGTCGAACAGGCGGTCGCTCTTGGCCTGCGTGCCGGTGTCGGCGTTCATGCCGCCTTCGAGCCGGAACACGGCCTTCCAGCCGCCGCCCAGGTCTTCCTGGCCGCGGATGCCCCAGCGGCTTGTTTGGTTCACGCCGCTCGCGACGGATGTCGTGCTGCCGGGCAGGCCATCGATGGCGCGCAGGCCGACATCGACGATGCCATACAGGTTGACGCCCGTCTGGGCGCAGCAGGTGCCGGTGGCGGCAAGCAATACGGTGAGGGCGCAGGAATGGCGCACGTTGTCTCCTTTTGATGCCTTCTTGACGAGGCTGTTGTGGGAATGACTGCATCATCCGACAAAAGGAATGATTTGATAATTGCAAATTTCCAGCGTATTCTTGCGTCATGCGCATCAATTACGATCTTCACGACTTGCAGGCATTCGTGGCCGTCGCCGAACGGGCCAGCTTCCGGCAGGCGGCGGCCGACCTGTTCCTGTCCCAGTCGGCGCTGAGCCGGCGCATCGACAAGCTCGAGGACAGCCTCGGTGTGAAGCTGTTCGAACGGACCACGCGCCGCGTGCACCTGACGAACGTCGGCCAGACCTTTCTCGTCAACGTGCGCACGGCGCTGGACGGCCTGGAAGACGCGGTGCTCGGCGTCGCCGACCTGGCGGCCCACCGCACCGGTTCCGTCACGCTCGCGTGCGTGCCGTCCGCCGTGTGGCATTTTTTGCCGGACGTGCTGACGCGCTTCAGCGAACGCTTTCCTCGCATCCGCGTGCGCGTGCACGACGAGAGCGCGCAGGACGTGCTGAACCTCGTGCTGGCGGGAGAGGCGGATTTCGGTATCAACTTCACCGGCGCGGAAAATCCGGAGATCGAGTTCGAGCCGATCTACGTGGAGAGCTACGTGCTGGCGATGCGCCGCGACCATCCGCTCGCGGGCCGCAAGGAACTCGGCTGGAAGGAGACGGTCGACGAGCGCTACATCTCGGTCGCGAAATCGAGCGGCAACCGTACCGTCATCGACGCGGCGCTGGCCGGCGTCGAAAAGCACCCGGTGATCCTGTGCGAAGTGAACCACGTGTCCGGCGTGCTGGCCCTCGTCGAGGCGGGGATGGGCGTGGCCGCGGTGCCCGGCCTGTCCGTGCTGCCGGGGCGGCCGGACACGATCGTCGGCGTGCCGCTCGTGAATCCGGCGATCCACCGGACGCTGGGCCTGATCGCCAAGCGCAACCACGCGATGGCGCCGGCGGCGCGCACGCTGTTCGACATGCTGAGGGAAGCCTTGGTGCGGGCGTCTTAGTGAAGGCGTGGGCGGCGCTGGCTCCACAGCAGCCCCGCCAGCACGAGCGCGCCGCCAGCCGCGTGGTAGCCGTGCAGCCGTTCGCCCAGCAGTCCCCACGCGCCCAGCGCGACCAGCAGCGGCAGCAGATTCATGAAGACGGCGGCGCGTGCGGGCCCGATCCGCTTGATGCCGTTCATCCAGCAGAACGGCGCCCCGATCGACGCGGCGGTGCCGGCGTACAGGACCAGCGGCAGTTTGGCGGCCGTGACCGGCGCAGCGGGCGCACACCACCAGAACGGCGCGAGGCAGAGCACGCCGAAGCCGATCTGCACATAGAGCTGTTCCCACGTCGACAGCGGCAGCGCCCAGCGCTTGAGCAGGACGCCATACACGGCGTTCGACGCGACGGCGACGACCATCAATGCGTCGCCGGGATGCAGTCCGCCGTGGAGCAGCCGGCCCGGCGCGCCCTGCGCCGCGAGGACGATCACGCCGGCCAGCGACAGC
>NZ_JBKYMO010000720.1:0-2139 GCF_047302915.1 Massilia sp. CT11-108
CGGCATCGGTCTGCATCATGCGCTGGGTGCCGCGCCACAAGAACACCGGGGCCGACGCGCTGTCGCAGCGCGCCCTCGTTTCCGTAGACTCCAATGCAAGCACTCCATCCTGAACTCGACAGCTGGCGTCCCCGCCTCGCCCAACTGGCCGCACAGGCGGTCGCCGACCAGGGCCCCGACGGCGCCCATGACCTGAACCATGTCGAACGCGTCTGGCGCAATGCGCAGGCGCTGCTGGCGCACCACGACCAGGCCGATCCGCTCGTCGTGCTGGCGGCGTGCTATCTGCACGATCTCGTCAACGTGCCGAAGGACGACCCGCGCCGCAGCATTGCATCCCGCCTGTCGGCGGAACTGGCCACCGAGCGTTTGGCGGCGCTCGGCTTTCCGGCGGACAAGCTTGCGGCCGTCGCCCACGCGATCGAAGCGCACAGCTTTTCCGCCGCCGTCCCCGCGACCACGCTGGAAGCCCGCATCGTGCAGGACGCCGACCGCCTGGACGGCCTCGGCGCCGTCGGCCTCGCGCGCATGTTTTATATCGCCGGCCGCATGGGCAGCGCCCTCGCCCACGGCAGCGATCCGCTTGCGCTGGACCGTCCGCTCGACGACAAATCGTATTCGCTCGACCACATCGACGCGAAGCTGGCGCGCCTGCCGGGCATGATGCAGACCGATGCCGGCCGCCGCCTCGCCGAACAGCGGCTGGCGATCTTGACGGACTTCCGCAGCGCCTTCGCGGCCGAATGGGCAGGCATTCCGCACGTGGCAGCTTGATCGAAAAGCAAGCAGTTGTCTGCCGGGCAATCGGTGCTACCATAGACGTTTTCCGCATCGTCCCGGAACGCCCATGGCCAGAAGCGCGAACCTGAATTTCGTCCTCATCTGCGTGTTCGTCGACATGCTCGGCATCGGCCTGATCGTGCCCGTTCTGCCGAGCCTCGTGGGCGAATTCGTCGACAATCGCACGCAGCAGGCGCTGTGGTACGGCGTGCTGGGCGCCACGTTCGGGCTGATGCAATTCCTGTTCATGCCGATGGTGGGCGCGCTGTCCGACCGCATCGGCCGCCGCCCCGTGCTGCTGTATTCGATGGGCGGCATGTGCATCAACTTCCTCGCGACCGCCTGGGCCCCGAACCTCGCCTGCCTGTTCATCGGGCGCGTGATCGGCGGGGCGTCGTCGGCCAGCATGTCCGTCGCGTCCGCGTACGCATCGGACGTGTCGACGCCGGAAAACCGCGCGAAAAGCTTCGGCAAGATCGGCGCCGCGTTCGGCTTCGGCTTCATCTGCGGGCCGATCCTGGGCGGCCTGCTGGGCAATATGGGATTGCACCTGCCATTCTACGTGGCGGCCGCGCTGTCCGCCGCGAACTTCGTCTACGGCTACTTCGCCGTGCCGGAATCGCTGCCGCGCGAGCGCCGCGCGGCGTTCCAGTGGTCGCGCATCAACCCGTTCTCATCCCTGCTGCGCCTCGTGCGCCGCACGGACATCCGCGGCCTGATCACCGTCTACACGCTCGTCGCCTTCGCCCAGATGATGCTGCAGTCGACGTGGGTCCTGTTCACGACGTTCCGCTTCGACTGGACGCCGCGCGACAACGGCATCGCCCTGTTCTGCGTGGGCGTGTGCTCGATCGTCGTGCAGGCCGGGCTGCTCGCGCCGCTGATCCGGCGCTTCGGCGAAGTGCGGCTGTCGCTGATCGGCCTCGCGTCCGGCGCCGTCACCTACTTCCTGTACGCGATCGCGACGCACGGCTGGATGATGTACGTCTTCATCCTCTGCAACCTGCTGTCGTTCGCCGCGGGACCGGCGCTGCAGGGCATCCTGTCGAAATCGTCGTCCAGCCGCGAACAGGGAGAACTGATGGGCTCCCTGCAATCGATCAGCAGCATCGGCCTCGTCGTCTCGCCGCTCGTCGGCACCCTGCTGCTGGGCGCCGCGAGCGACCTGCCGCCGCAGGACTGGCGCGTGGGCGGGCCGTTCTTCCTGTGCGCCGCCATGCAGGCGGCCGCGCTGCTCGTCGCGCACCGCTACTTCCGCCGCCACGGCATTCCCGAGACGGCACCGGCGGCCGAGCAGGCGTGACGCCTTCCGAGCTGGGCGCCGTGCTGGGCGCGGCGTTGCTGCACGCGAGCTGGAAC
>NZ_JBKYMO010000721.1:0-2127 GCF_047302915.1 Massilia sp. CT11-108
GTCGTCGAGGCGGTTGTGGTCGTGCGTGTCGGGCAGCGCGACCCATTCGGCCAGGTAGACGCGGTAGCCGCGCTCCAGGAAGCGCCGCACGACGCTGATGTCGGGCGCCAGGTCCCAGATGTAGGGGCGCTTGATGGGGGCCGGCACGATCAGCACGGCCGGGCCGCCGTTCGGGGCGATGTCGGCCGGGGCGCCGTAGCGGCGCACGTTCAGACCGGGTTCCGTGTGCAGGACCGTCGACGGCGTCTGCTGCGGGCCGTAGCCCACGCGTTCCAGCATCTCGCCGCGCGCCTTGCGGCTGCGGTCCATGTTCTTGAGGGCCTGCGCACCGAGCGCGCCCATCGCGGTGTTCCAGTTGCTTGCCTGCATGGCGATTCGTCCGAGGTGAGAGTGGAAGACACCGCACTCTACGCCACCAATCCGCAGGCTCCAATCGCGTCAGACCGGAAAGTCACGCGCGTTTGCGGAGCGCTAAACTGGAAACGTGCACGATGCTAGCGGGCTATTGTGCACGATTAAAACGGAGGGCGGCGCACGGGCGCGCCGCCCGACACGCCTACTCGACCCAGCTGTGGCCGTCGCGCGCGAGCAGTGCGAACGACTCCGCCGGACCCCACGAGCCGGCCGCGTACGGATGCGGCTTCTCGTCCAGGGTCTGCCAGCCTTCGATGATCGGGTCGGCCCATTCCCACGCCGCTTCCAGCTCGTCGCGGCGCATGAAGTGGGTGAGGCGGCCGCGCACGACGTCGATCAGCAGGCGCTCGTACGCTTCCGCGCGGCGCTGCTGGAACGCCGACTGCAGGTCGAGGTTCAGCGCGACCTGCTGCATCTCCATGCCGCTGCCGGGCTGCTTGGCCATGAGCTGCAGCTTGATCGCTTCTTCCGGCTGCAGTTCGATGACGAGGCGGTTGGCGACGGCGCCGGCGGTCTGCGGGAACAGGGGGAACGGCGGGTTCGCGAACTCGACGACGATCTTCGACGAGCGGCGCGCCATGCGCTTGCCGGTGCGCAGGTAGAACGGCACCTTGGACCAGCGCCACGTGTCGATGAAGGCGCGCAGGGCGACGAAGGTCTCCGTCTTGCTGTCTTGCGGGACGTTCTTTTCTTCGTGGTAGCCCGGCACTTCCTGGTTGCCGGAGACGCCGCGGATGTACTGGCCGCGGATCGTGTCGCGCGCGATGTCGGCCAGCGACAGGCGGCGCAGCGAGCGCAGCACCTTCAGCTTTTCGTCGCGCACGGCATCCGGCGACAGCGAGGTCGGCGGTTCCATCGCGACGATGCACAGCAGTTGCAGCAGGTGGTTCTGCACCATGTCGCGCATCGCGCCGGCGCCGTCGTAGAAGCCGGCGCGGCTGCCGACGCCCACTTCCTCGGCCACGGTGATCTGCACGCTGGAAATGTTCGGCGCGCGCCACAGCGGTTCCAGGATCGAGTTACCGAAGCGCAGCACCATCAGGTTCTGCACGGTTTCCTTGCCCAGGTAGTGGTCGATGCGGTAGATCTGCGATTCTTCGAAGTGGCGGCCGACGTCTTCGTTGATGGCGATGGCCGAGGCCAGGTCCGTGCCCAGCGGCTTTTCCAGCACGACGCGGGCATTGGCGTCGACGAGGTTGCTGGCGGCGAGCTTGTCGCAGATGGTCGTGAACAGCGACGGCGCCGTCGACAGGTAGAACACGCGCTGGGCACCGGCGCGCGACGCTTGCGCGAGGGCCGAGAAGTCGGGCGCGGCCTGCACGTCCAGGCGCACGTACTCGAGCAGTTTGAGGAAGCCGTCCCACGTCTTCTCGTTGAAGTTGCTGGCCGCGATGAACGAGCGCGAGTTCGCCTCGATGTGGGCGAGGTAGGCTTCGCGGGTGAAGTCCTGGCGGCCGGTGGACAGGATGCGCGTCGTCGACGGCAGATTGCCGTGCAGGAAGGCCATGTACAGGGCCGGCAGCAGCTTGCGCATGGCAAGGTCGCCCATGCCGCCGAAGATGATCATGTCGAGGGGGAGGCCGTTGTCTGCTTCTGTCGAGTGGGTCTGCATGTTGTTCTGGATCTTGGAAGTTAAGGTGGTTGCCGGCGGCGCGTGCGGCGTCATCCCGGCGGGGACGCGGCCGGGCCGGGCAGGGCGGTACGGTTGCGCAG
>NZ_JBKYMO010000722.1:0-2125 GCF_047302915.1 Massilia sp. CT11-108
GCGTGGACGACTTGCTGGCGCCGCCGGACACGCGCGCGGACCTCGCGCTCGCGGTCATGATGCGCGTCGAGCGCTCACGCGCGCTGCGCAGCCTGATCATGCGCGACGGCATGACCGGGCTGTACAACCACGTCTCGATCAAGGAACAACTGCTGCGCGAAATGGCGCGCAGCAGGCGCGACGGCAGTCCGCTGGCGCTCGCGATGGTCGACCTGGATTTCTTCAAGAAGATCAACGACACCTACGGCCACCAGGTCGGCGACCAGGTCATCCGCGCCATCGCCCACATCCTGCAGCAGCGCCTGCGCCACGGCGACCTGATCGGCCGTTACGGCGGCGAGGAATTCGCCGTGATCATGCCGGGGACGAGCGCGGCGGCGGCGGGCCACGTACTCGACGACATCCGCGCACTGTTCGCCACCGTGCGCCTCAAGGCCGACGAGACGGTGTTCCACGCCACCTTTTCCGCCGGCGTGGCGGACCTGGACGTCGCCGGCGGCGGCGCCGATCCCGCCGACCTGTTCCGCCTGGCCGACGAGGCCCTGTACGAGGCCAAGCACGCGGGCCGCAACCGCGTCGCGCTGGCGCGCGCGGGGGCCGGCCGCGCACAAGGCTAGCGCACGCTGCCCAGCATGTCGTGCAGCTCGAGCCGGTTGTACGCGGCGCGCATGGCATCGCGCGCCGCCACGGCCTTTTGCCCCACCAGCTGGACCAGCACGTCGTTCAGGCTGCGCGACATGCTGTCTTCCCTGCGCCGCAGGACATCCTCGAGCTGGTGCACCTTGCCCGGGTCGGCGATGAAGCGCGCCAGCTGCTGGTTGTGATTGAAGAGGATTTCGTGGGCCAGCACCACGGCGTCGCCCTGCTCGCTCGGCACCAGGCTCTGGAAGATCACGCCGACGAGCGAGCGCGCCAGCGCGGCCGCGCGCTGGTCGCGCTGCTCGGCCGGGAAAAACGCCAGCAGCCGGGAAAGCGCGCCGACCGCGCTGTTGGTGTGCATCGTCGCCAGCACGAGGTGCCCCGATTCGCCCGCATGCAGGACCGTCTCGGCGGTGTCGGCATCGCGGATTTCCCCGACCATGAGCACGTCCGGCTTCTGGCGCAACGCTTCGCGCAGGCCGGAAGAAAAGGTCGCGGTGTCGGTCGGCACTTCCTTTTGCGAGATGATCGACTGCTTGCGCTGCAGCCGGTACTCGATCGGTTCCTCGATGGTGACGATGTGGGCGCTGCGCGTGGCATTGATATGGTCGAGCATCGAGGCCACCGTCGTCGACTTGCCCGAACCGGTTGGACCGGTGATCATGATGACGCCGCGGGTCGCCTCGACCATCAACCGGGTGTGGGGCGGCAACCCGGTCTGCGCCAGCGGGATGGGGTGCAACGGCAGGCGCCGCATCGACACCGTGACCCTGGCGCCGCCCGCGGACCGGTAGACGTTGCAGCGCAGCCGGTAATCGGTCAGCGCGAACGGCCGGTCGACGGCGCCGTCGGCGATCCTGTCCCGCCACGCCTCGTCGATCGCGCCGAGCACGGGCGCCATGTCCTCCAGCGTGACCGGTTCGGCGCCGGCCTGGCGCCAGCCGCGCGGCGTCTTGATCATCACGGGCATGTCCTGTTCCAGGTGAATATCCGAAAACGTCTGGTCGGAATTCACCAGGGTCACCAATTCGTCCAGCAGGTCGCGGACAAGACTGAACTCGTGGGGCATCGCTAGCCGGCGACGTACATGGGGCGATACACGGCGGCGATGACCTCGGCCGAGTGGCCGTAGTTCCAGCGCAGTTCGGTGCCCGCCGCGACGTCGCCGGCGGCGAAGAACGCGCCGATCGAAAAGCGCCGGCCGCCCTCGGCGATGACGTGGAAGCGCGCCACCGTCACGTTGTACCCCGCTCCGGCCTGGGCCACCGGCAGGCCGGCGGCGTCGTAGGCGAGCCGGGTATTGGCCATCGCCAGGATGTTCTCGCCGTCGATGAAGGCGAAGTGTTCGCCCGACACGGCGGACAGGATGAACGCATCGTCGGCGCAGGCGAAGTACATGGCCGGCGTCAGCAACTGGCCGCCGTACACCCCCAGGCATTCGCCGCCGCGCAGGTCGCGCGCGGCGAAGACCCCGAGCTGCCCGACC
>NZ_JBKYMO010000723.1:0-2115 GCF_047302915.1 Massilia sp. CT11-108
GGGGCGCGCGCTACCTTGTCGTCGACGACCTGAACCTGCGCGAGGACCGCGGCGTGCGCGCCCCCCGCATGCGCGTGCTGCGGGTCGGTACGGTCGTCAGCGCGACGGGGGCGACCGACGGCGACTGGTGGCGCGTGCGCGTGGAAGGCAGCGGCGTGGAAGGCTGGGCGAGCAGCCTGTGGCTACGCCGCACCGACGAGCGCCATTGACAGGCGCATCGGGTTGTAGCGCACCTTGTCGACCTGCATGGGCGCCGTGCGTTCGAAGCCGAGCGACACGTAGAACGGCACGGCGAAATTCGACGAGTTCACGGTGAAGAAACCGGGATGCCCGGGCACGAGCGCCGCCGCGCGTCCCGCGTCCCACAGTGCCCGCGCGATGCCGCGCCGCTGGTACGCGGCGTCGACGAACAGGTGGAAGACGTGCGTGCCGCCGCGCACGCCGATGAAGCCGGCCAGTATGCCGTCGACGACGGCCACGTGGTAGACGAAGCCGGCATCGAGATTGCGGCGCAGGCCGGTGGCGTCGTGCTGGGCGAGGAAGCCGGCGGCGTCTTCCGGCGCGGATTCGTGCAGGAAGAACGTCTCGGCGGCGCGGCGCAGGACGGCGGCGGCGGCCGGGATGTCGGCGGGTTCCAGTAAACGTATTTGCATGCGTCACAAGATAACACAGCCGTCTTGTCGAAACGTCACGTTGGGAAAACCACGCAGGCCGCCCCACCGCCGCGTTGACCCGGCCGGGCCGCACACTTAGACTGGCCCGATGACGACATCCAGCTTCACCCCGGCGCAGGCGGGTACGCGGGCCCGGCGCAAGGTCCCGCTCACGCAACCGCTGCGCCACGCGCGCTACCGGCACCTGTGGTGCGCCAACCTGGTCTCCAATCTCGGCACGTGGATCCAGACGTTCGCGTCGGCCTGGCTGATCGCGTCCAGCTCGCACTCCGCGTCCACGACGACGCTCGTGCAGACATGCACGTACATCCCGATCTTCCTGTTCGCGCTGTTCGCGGGCGTCGTCGCGGATGCCGTGCACCGCCCGCAATTCCTGTTCTTCTGCAACCTGTTCATGGCCGGCTGCGCGTGCACGCTGGCCGCGCTCGTCGCCTCCGGCCATGCGCCGCACGCGGTCGTGCTGATGGTGCTGTTCTGCCTCGGCTGCGGCTCCGCGTTCATGTGGCCCGCGTGGCAGGCGGCGATGTCCGGGCTCGTCGAGCCTGACGAAGTGGAAGCCGCCGCGACTCTCAACAACCTGTCGTACAACACGGCCGCGATCATCGGGCCGGCGCTGGGCGGGGTCCTGTTCAAATGGATCGGCCCCGGCCCGCTGTTCCTCCTCAACGCGATCTCGTTCGTCGGCCTGCTCGCCATCTACCGCGCCTGGTGGCGCGCCGACCGCTCGCACGTGAAACCCTGCGCGGGCTATCGCGCACGCCTGCGCGAAGGCGTGCAGACGGCGTTCGGCTGCCCGCGCTACCGCCGCATCCTGCGCAACGTGGCCACCGTGTTCTTTGCCACCATCGCCTTCGCGGGCCTGCTGCCCGTGTTCGTGCGCGACGTCCTCCGGATGGACGCCAGCGTGTTCGGCACCCTGATGGGCAGCCTGGGCGCCGGCGCCGTGCTGGCCGCATTCTGCCTTCCCGCGATCCGCGCGCGGGTCGACAAGACCAGGATCCTGGCCGCCGCGCTGGCCGTGTACGGCGCGATGCTCGCGGTCATGCCCTTCCTGCATACGCTGGCGCTGCTCATCCCGCTGATCGTGGTCGGCGGCATGGCATGGTCGGCCGTCGTGTCCACGTTGAACGCAGCGGCCCAGCTGTCGTTCCCGGCGGAGGTGCGGGCGCGCACCCTGGCGATCTATCTCGTCGTGATGGCGGGCGGCTACACGCTGGGCAGCCTGTTCTGGGGCCGCGTGGCGGACGCCTGCGGCGTGCGGTACGCGATGGCGGCGGCCGGCGCATGCGTGCTCGTCAACGCGGCCGTGTTGCTGACAGGTAGACGGCAAACCCCCATCTAATCGAAGCTTGGTCGTTTGGCATTTGCGGTTAGAGTAAAGGATGCCAATTTCTCCCTTCATTGCCGGGCTGCGCTTCGGCCCCCTGGACGTTGCGGCGTG
>NZ_JBKYMO010000724.1:0-2100 GCF_047302915.1 Massilia sp. CT11-108
TGCGTCTGCGTCCCGACGTCATGCTCGTCGACCTGAACATGCCCGGTGGCGGCGGCGTCGAGGCGATCCGCAAGATCCGCGCGCTCGTGCCGGATGCCCGCATGGTCATCCTGACGACCTACGACGGCGACGAGGACGTGCACCGCGGCCTGCTGGCCGGCGCCAGTGCGTACCTGCTCAAGCAATCCGGCCTCGACGAGGTGGTGCAATGCGTGCGCCAGGTGGCCGCCAACCGCCGCTACCTCGCGCCCGGCCTCGCCGAGAAGCTGGCCGGGCGCATGGACGCCAACCGCCTGTCGCGCCGCGAGCTCGAGATCCTCGCGCACCTGTCGGCCGGCATGAGCAACAAGATGATCGCGCGCACCGAGAACATCGGCGTCGGCACGGTCAAGTACCACGTCAACAATATCCTGTCCAAGCTGAACGTCTCGTGCCGCACCGAAGCGGCCTGCGTGGCGGCGCGGCGGGGGCTGATCCACGCGTACTGAGGGCTCAACCTCGACCAGGTACGGCGCGGGGCCGCCGGACAGGCGCAGGCCGTCGAAGAACGTGATCTCGAAGTCGACGCGGCTGTCGCGCCGGGCCTGCGCCGCCCACGCGGCCAGGATGCGGTTGGCCATCCGGAATTCGCTGACGACGGCGGTCGCGCCGGCGTCGGCGGACAGGTATGCACGATGTGACTCCGGCTTCTGATGTGGCTGAAAATTCGGGGTCAGAGCGCAAAAGAGCAAATTCGCGCTCTGGCCCCGGTGCTGCCAGCGTAGCGTCCGTTCATGCTTTTTTCCCCACCCATTTGGCGGGGGCCATGACTCGATAAGGTGGAATCTTGTACAATCTTGCCCTGTACCGCCCCCAAAGACTCCACCGCATGAACCCTCCCAGCGCCACGCCGATCCGCGTCCTGATCGCGGACGACCATCCGATGATGCGCGAAGGCATAGCCGCTTCGCTGATCGCGCACGGCAACATCGAGGTCATCGCCCAGGCCTGCGACGGCGACGAAGCGATCCGTTTCTTCACCAACTGGCGCCCCGACGTGGCCCTCGTCGACCTGCAGATGCCCGGCAAGGACGGCCTGGAAGCCATCCGCGCGATCCGCAGCATGCATCCGGACGCCCGCCTCGTCGTGCTCACGACCTACGACGGCGACGCCCGCATCGCGGCCGCGCTCAAGGCCGGCGCCTCCGCCTACCTGCTGAAGAACGTCCCGGGCCGCGAGCTCGCGGCGACCGTGCGCGAAGTGCACAACGGCTCGCACATCCTGCCGCAGGCGCTGCG
Source organism: Massilia sp. CT11-108 (assembly GCF_047302915.1). Classification (NCBI taxonomy): domain Bacteria; kingdom Pseudomonadati; phylum Pseudomonadota; class Betaproteobacteria; order Burkholderiales; family Oxalobacteraceae; genus Massilia; species Massilia sp. CT11-108. The sequence goes on from NZ_JBKYMO010000724.1 coordinate 1,279, forward strand.
GCGCGAGGTGGCGATCCACTACGCCGGCGACGCGCTGTCGCCGCGCGAGCTCGACGTGCTGCGCCTCGCCGCCGTCGGCCATTCGAACCGCGGCATCGGCGAACAGCTGCACATCGGCGAGACGACGGTCAAGACGCACATGAGCACGATCCTCGTGAAGCTGGGCGCGAACGACCGCGCGCACGCCGTCACGCTCGCCGTGCAGCGCGGCTTCATCGACCTCTGACCGGTACCGCGATGCGCCGCCGCCATCGTCTCGTCCGCGTACTCGCGGCAGCCTTGCTGCTGGCCGCCGTGCCGGCAATGGCGGCGCCGGAAGGCTTCACGGACTACCACCACACGCGATGGACGGCGACCGACGGCGCGCCACCGGCCATCCGCACGATGGCGCAGACCCGCGACGGCTGGCTGTGGCTCGGCACCGCCGACGGCCTGTACCGCTTCGACGGCCAGCGTTTCGAACGCTACGCGCTGCCCGCCCAGCCGGGACGCAGCCACGAACGCATCGAGGTGCTGCGGGCCGCGCCGAACGGCGACCTGGCGATCGCCTTCGCCTCCGAAGGCGTCTCGGTGCTCCATCCCGACGGCCGCGTCGCGGACCTGCCGGAGCAATCCTCCCCATACGAGAGCATCGGCGCGCTGGCCGTCGACACGGACGGCAGCCTGTGGGCCGCCAGCGGACGCATCGCCCATTTCACCGGCGGCCGCTGGCACGTCGTGGCGGCCGGGCCGGAATGGGAAACGGCGCACCAGGAAGACCTGCTCGTCGACGGCGCCGGCAACCTGTGGGCGTTCAACGAGCGCGGCGCCTGGCGCCTGGAC
>NZ_JBKYMO010000725.1:0-2091 GCF_047302915.1 Massilia sp. CT11-108
GCGCCGGTGGGCGCCGGTGCCGCGCCGCCGTCCAGGTAGGCCTGCAATTGGGCGACGAGCGGCGCGCCTGCCGCGGCGAGATCCGCATCGTCGAGGGTGCCGCTTTCCACCGCGTCGACGAGGGCGCCGATGTGGTCGCGGCATGCGAGCAGCAGCGCGACGAGTTCGTCGCCGACGGGAATGGCGCCGTCGCGCACCTTGTCCAGGACGCTCTCGGCAACGTGCGTGAATCGCACGACGGGGTCGAGGCCGAACATGCCGGCCGATCCCTTGATCGTGTGCGCCGCGCGGAAGATCGCGTTGACGGCATCGAGGCCGTCGCGCGTGACCGCGAGCAGGGCGCTTTCCATCTGCTCCAGTAGTTCGCGGCTTTCGGCGATGAAGGTGTGTGTCACCTGGTCGATGTCGATGCTCATGCAGGCTCTCCTTCGGCGGTCATGCCGAGCATTGCGAACGCGTCGCACACGGCGGGGCTGGCGCCCCGCAGCACGAGCGCCTTGCCGAGCCGCTGCGCTTCACGCCGCGCCACGAGCAACAGCTGCATGCCGGCGCAGTCGAACTCCGTCACCTGGGACAGGTCGAGCGTGGGCGCATCGATCGTGCGTACGGCGTCCAGCAGCACGGGATGCAGCTCCGCGGCGCGGTAGATCGTCATTTCGCCTTCGACCGCCAGGCATGCGGCGGCCCCTTGGCTCGTTTCGCCAATAATCGTCATTGCATCTTTGCTCCGGGATGGCCGGCGTGCGCCGGCGCGGTGGGTCAGCCGAACGTCAGCTTCTGGACGGCGGCGAGCAGGGCTTCCGGCTTGAACGGCTTGACCATCCACGCTTTCGCGCCGGCGGCCTTGCCCTGTTCCTTCTTGTCTTCCTGCGACTCGGTGGTCAGCATGAGGACCGGGGTGAATTTGTAGGCGGGACGGGTCTTCAGTTCGCGCACGAACGCGATGCCGTCCATGTTGGGCATGTTGACGTCGCTGATGATCAGGTTGACCTTCTGGCCGGTCAGCTTGGCCAGCGCGTCCTTGCCGTCGACGCCTTCGATGACGTCATAGCCGGCCTGCCTGAGTGCGATGCCGACGACCTGGCGGATCGAGATCGAATCGTCCACCACCATGATGGTTTTTGCCATGGTTAAATCCTAGTCTAGAAAAACGTGATGTCTTCGGCCAGCTGCGGCGCGGGCTTCGCGGTGCTCTTGTGGAGCGTGCGTTCCTCGGCCATCGCGTAGGTGCTTTCGAGTTCGGCCAGCAGGCTGCGGGCATCGAGGCCGCCACCTTGCTGTTGCTCGTCCAGCCACGAGGGCAGGCGGGCGATGTTGTCGCGGACGTGCGACAGGATCTGGCTGACGCGGTCCTGGAACTGCAGCTGCACGAGCGCGTCGCCGACTTCCGCCTGGATGCCGGCGCTCTCGCGCTGGAGCAGGCCGGACGAGGCCACGAGGGCGTCGGTGACGCTGCGCAGGGAGCCGAGCACGTTGCCGATCATCTGTTCGGACGCCTGCACGGCGCGCGTCTCCGCCCGCATGGAGTCCTCGGCCGCGCGGCACGTGACGTCGATCGCGGCGCTGATGCGGCCGACCTGTTCGGCGATGTGCTTGCCCGCGTCGGCCGAGCGGTTCGACAGCATGCGCACCTCGCTCGCGACGACCGCGAAACCGCGTCCCGCCTCGCCCGCGCGCGCCGCCTCGATGGCCGCGTTGAGCGCCAGCAGGTTGGTCTGCCACGCGATGCTGGCGACGTCCGCCGCCATCTTCTGCAAGGTGGCCGTGATTTCTTCCAGGCCTTCGATCTTCTGCAGCATCTGCTGCTTGCTGGCGGCCGCGCCGGCCAGCATGTCCAGCAGCGAGCGCAATTCCTTTTCGCTGGCCGCGAACGCGTCGACGATGTTGTCGCCGTTGCGCGCCGTGCCCGACGCGTCCAGTGCCTGGCCGAGACGGGTGACGATGCCGGAGAAGCGCTCGACGAGGGCGACGACGGCCGTCTCCATCTGGTCGCGCGACGCATCGATGTGCGACGTCCAGACGCCGGCCACGTCGGCGCTGAACGCGCGGCGTTCGGCGAAGTCGGCGCCGGGGGATTGCCCGGCCTGCGGC
>NZ_JBKYMO010000726.1:0-2084 GCF_047302915.1 Massilia sp. CT11-108
CCGTGCTCGTGCTCGGCGAGCGGCCGCGGCCCGCGCTGATGGCGACCGTGCTGCTCGCGGGCGTCGGCCTGTACGTGCTGCAGCCGGCGGCCCGCGGCGCGGGGTCGTTGACGGGCAATGCGCTCGTCTTCGGCGCCGTGCTGTGCGAAGCCCTGTTCATCCTGCTCAACAAGCGGGTGCGGATCGCGATGTCTCCGCTCTCCCTGTCGACGCTGATGAGCGCCATCGGCCTCGCCGCGTCGCTACCGTTCGCGTTGGCCGAACGCGGTTCGATGGCGGCCGTGACGCCGGCCGCGCTGCTCGCCGTCGGCTACTATGCGCTGCTGCCGACGGTCGGCGGGTTCCTGCTGTGGTATGCGGGCACGGCCCGCGCCGGCGGGACGGAGGCTGCATTGTTCACAGCGCTGGCACCGGTGGCCGCGCTGCTGCTGGCGGCCCTGCTGCTGGACGAGCCGGTGGGACCGCGGCAATTCGCCGGCATCGCGTTCGTGCTCGCGGCGGTGGGCGTATCGTCATGGCCCGCGACCCGTCAGCCGCAGGTCTTGCCGCCCACGCCGTGATAGCCCTTCGCCCTGGCGTCCGCTTCCGTCATGTACTCGCCCTTCCTGGTCTTGCCGTAGTACTTGCTGCCCTCGCAATGGTAGACCTTGCTGGCGCTGTTCGCCCACACCTTGCCCGCGCCGCCGCTGGACGCTTCTTTCTTCGGCGCGGGCTTGCTGGCCGCGGGCGCGGTCGGCGCGCCCTTGTCCGGTGCCAGCGGGTTCGGCACGGTGGTCTGGGCGAATGCGGTGGCGGCGGCAAGTGCGGCCAACAGCAGGACAAAATGGCGTTTCATGGTGGCTCCAATAGGCCGGATCGAACACCGGCATGTAACTTGCATTGTACGGGTTGGTCCAATACTACGATGGCAACCAGCCCGTTTCAGTGCAAATCGAAACCGCCCGTCCGGTTCTGGTGCACGCCTGACATTACATGCAAAACATCGACATCTCTCTCCTCCATGACGACGCGGGCGACCGCCTGGCCGGACTCGGCCGCTGGTGGGTCGACCGCGCGGGTGGCGGCATCACGCTGTCGGCCGTGGCCGCATCGTTCTTCGGCACCGGCCGGCATCCGGATTGCCTCGCGCGCATCGAGCCGGACGACCGCGCCGCCGTGCATACCACCCTCGACCGCATCAAGAAAGGCGACGCCGGCGCCGAATGCGAATTCCGCGTCCGCACCGATGGACTCGGCCTGCGCTGGCTGCGCCTGCAGCAGATCGACACGTCCGCCACCGGCATCCTCGTCGACGTGACGGCCGCCCGGCAGGCCGCCGCGCGCGAGCGGTTCAATTTCGCGCTCACGCAATACCTGGTGGGCACCGACAGCATCGACGACGCCGTCACCGGCATCCTGCAACTCGTGTGCGAGGAACTGGGCTGGGAATGGGGCGCATTCTGGGCCCTCGACGACCGCACCGGCACGCTGCGCTGCCGTTACGCGTGGCAGGCGCCGCGGCAGGCGCTGGCGCCGTTCCGGGCCGCGAGCGCGCGCCTGACGATGGCGCCCGGCGAAGGCCTGGTCGGCACCGTGTGGGACAGCGGCGAGGCCCGCTGGATCGAGGATGCGAGCGGCACGGCCGACCTGTTGCGGGCGGAGGCGGCGCGCGCGTGCGGCCTGCAGTCGGCGTACTTCTTCCCCGTGACGTTCGTCGCGTCGGACGCGTGCCTGATGCGGCCCGGCGTGCTCGAATTCTTCAGCGTCCAGCAGCGCCAGCCGGACGCGCAGTTGCCGGGCCTGGCGAAATCGATCTCCGCGATGATCGCCCAGGCCGTCGAGCGCATGACGCAGCAGGAGCGCATCCGCGTGCGTGCGCAAACGGACGAGATGACGGGCCTGGCCAACCGCGCCCATTTCTACGACCAGGTCGACCGCCAGTGCCGCGACGCGCGGGCGGGGCAGACATTCGGCGTGCTGTTCGTCGACCTCGACCAGTTCAAGCCCATCAACGACGCCTTCGGCCACGACGCCGGCAACGTCGTGCTGACGACGTTCGCGTCACGCCTGCGCGCGCTGGCGCCGGCCGGCTGGCGCATCGGCCG